>CAZZUU010000157.1:0-8708 GCA_964657275.1 uncultured Mucilaginibacter sp.
TCTGCCCCTTCTATTTTTGACGACAAAGCATCTTTAGCCGTTAATAAAATAAACGGGATGTGGCTGGTTTCCACATCATTTTTAATCGCTTTACAAAATTCAATACCATTCATGCGCGGCATCATAATATCACTGATGATGAGATCAACATATTCCTCTTCTAACTTTTCTAAAGCCGAAACACCATCAACTGCCTCCAGTATTTCATAATGGGCGACTAAAGCGCCTTTTAAAAAATCCCGCAACTCATCGTTGTCATCAACTAAAAGGATATGATGCTTTGCCGTGTTCTCATCCGGTTCTTCGTCAATATTTTCATTATCTACGGCGGAAGGCATTATTTTAGGAACGGGAGTTTCGAGGCTGATACCGCCTTCGGCAACTTCGGTCCACCTTTCATCTTTGCTATAGTTTTCCTCACCGTAAGGCAGACTGATGATGATCTCGGTACCCTTATTTCGTTCACTGTAAACATTAATATCTCCCTTGTGCAGAATGGTTAAGCTTTTTACAAAAGCTAATCCCACGCCTGAGCCTAAATGCGTAGACGATATTCGGTAATATCTTTCAAATAAATGGCCTATGGATTCTTTGGAGATTCCGATTCCATTATCCTTAACTAATATATAGAAATATCTTTTCGCCCTTTGCGGATTTTTTATGGTGAGTTCATTCGAAAAATCTGGTGTGAAATCATCAAGGCTAGTTAATAATTGAACATCAATTTTTCCGTTCTCGGCTGTATATTTAAAGGCGTTATTTAGCAAGTTAAGAATAATCTTTTCTAATAATTGGCTGTCAAACCAGGTGTTTTCAAATAACGACGGATGAGCGATGGTCAATTCAATTTTTTTATTTTCAGAAAAATCCTGGAATTCCCCGATGATACTATCTAAAAATACATTAAGGTTAACATTCCTGACTTTAAGCTTCAAAGCGCCCGATTCTACTTTTCTGAAGTCCATCAGCTCATTAATCAAGCTCATTAACCGATTGGCATTGCGATGAATCGTATTATAGTAATGAGCTATTTTAGATTGCGAAGTTTCATGTGTTATTTTTTCCAGCGGGCCTAATATTAAACTTAACGGGGTGCGGAATTCGTGCGAAATATTGGTGAAGAATTGCAGTTGCACCTGGTGCATTTCTTCGTTTTTCCTTTCTTCTACCAATCGCAACTCAAACGCACGCCTGAAGTATAAAATAATGTAAGTGCAGGTGAGCAATACGATAATGATGATAGCGCGGAACCACCATGTTGCCCAGAAAGGAGGATGAATATAGATCCTTATCTGTGCACCGGCGTTATTCCATAAGCCATCGTTGTTAGATGCTTTTACCTTAAATATGTATTCTCCGGGATCGATGTTTGTATAACTCGCTTTTCTTTCGGTGCCTGCCTTAACCCAGCTTTTAT
Source organism: uncultured Mucilaginibacter sp. (assembly GCA_964657275.1). Lineage (GTDB taxonomy): Bacteria > Bacteroidota > Bacteroidia > Sphingobacteriales > Sphingobacteriaceae > Mucilaginibacter. The sequence continues at coordinate 1,418 of CAZZUU010000157.1, forward strand.
CAAAATTTTCTAACTTATAAGCGTACTGGTTGTTCTCCGGCGCAACGAAATTTAAGGCAGAGAACAAAAACGAAAAAGTTGATTGTTTGTAAGTTAGGTCGATGTCTTTTGTTATAGATATATCTTCTTTTAACGGCGAATTCTTCGCGCCAACAATAACGCTTTTATTAAGGGTCTGAAAATCGGTAATATATACGGGCGGAACATTCGGGTTCGACCGGATATTTTCAGGATGGAAAACATTAAAACCGTTAACACCGCCGAAAAATAGTTCGCCGTTTTTTGCCTTCATGCAGGAGTTAACCTCAAATTCCAAACCCTGCAACCCGTCACCCACATTGAATTTTTTAAATGCATAAGTATCGGGGTTAAACTCGGTAATACCGTTTGAGGTTGATATCCATAAGTTACCTTCGTTATCTTCCAGTATCCCTTTAATATATTCTTCGGCCAAACCGGCAAGATGGGTGTACAATTTAAACCGGTTGTTGACCCTGTCGAACAAATAGAGCCCTTTTTTGCCTATCCAGAACCTGCCTTTGCTATCGGTAAATGAAAAAGCAATATCAGTCGACTCTTCAGCTTTATTATATAAATAATGCGAGAATTGTTTGGTGACCAGGTTATAACAATTAACTCCGCTGTCTAACGTCAGTATCCATATATTTTTGTGATCATCCTCATTTATGTCGATAATGTTATTACCCCATACATGTGTTTTATTTTGTGCGCCGTTTATCAGGCGGCTGAATTTATTTGTGGCGCGGTCAAATAAGTTAACGCCCCCCAAATCTGTAGCCACCCACAGTTGATGTTCGCTGTCTTCAAAAGCTTTACGAACAAAATCCGAACTGATGGAGTTTTTATCCGCGTCGTTGTGTTTATAATGGATGAATGTACCCGTTTTAGGATTGAACTTATTTAAACCGCCGTTCCAGGTCGATACCCACAGGTTATCGTTGCTATCACCGGTAATACTCAATATGGCGCTGGAGCTGATGCTCGAAGCGTTATTTGGATCGTGTCTGTAATGTTTAAAAGTGCCGGTTTTTTCGTTGAAAAGATCGAGTCCTCCGCCGTCTGCACCTACCCAGATGTTGCCACTTTTGTCCTGATGAAAAGACCTGATGTCGTCATAGCTTAAACTCAGAGGCGATACGGTTTGTTTATATAGTTTAAACCTGGCCGATTGCGGCGTATATAAGTTAACCCCGCCGCGCAGGGTGCCCACCCACAAATTTTGCTGTTTATCCTCATATACATATTTTACGCTTTTCTGCGATAAACTGGTACTGTTATCAGGCTCATGATGATAATTTATAAAGGAGTTGCTTTCAGGATTGTACAGGTTAAGGCCCGCATTAATTCCTCCAACCCAAACTTTTCTGTTATGATCGATCAATATATCGCGAAGGATATCACCACCAATTGAAGACGGGTCACTATCCTTGTGGGTAAAATTTTTGATGATTTTTTTGTCGGGATTAAACAATATTAATCCATGGTCATTAGCTATCATCCACAAATTGCCATCGTAATCGCATTTTACTTGCTGTATATTGCTGTAGTCACCGCCATTTGCTTTTCCGTTCTCTGCCAGGTTTTTGTAAGCCGTAAAAGTGTTTTTCTGCCTGTTAAACAGGTTTAATCCATTACTGGTCGCTATCCATAAATTTCCTTTTTGATCTTCGCAAAGTGAGTTTACATCGTTACTGCTGATACTCGCAGGTATATTATCTTTATGGGTGAAATGTTTAAAGGTCGCCCTGGTGCAGTCAAATAAATTTAGCCCTCCGCCTGAGGTTGCAATCCATAAATTATGTGAACCGTCCTCATAAACGGCGTTGATTTTATCGCTGCTTATTGATTGCGGATTGGAGGAATGAGTGTACCTGATGAATTTATTTAACGCTTGGTCAAAAAGGTTTAATCCATTGCCGGTGCCTATCCAAAGCCGGTGTTCACGGTCCTCGAAAATACAGTTGATGTTGTTATCACTCAGACTGGTAGAATCTTTAGGGTCGTTGCGATAAATAGTAACATTATAGCCATCATAACGGTTCAAACCATCTAAAGTGCCGAACCACAAGAATCCCCTGCCATCCTGTAAAATGCATTCGACAGACGTGTTTGACAGGCCCTGTTCGTCAGTAATATGTTTAAATTTAAGGGTAGGGGGCTGGGAATGAGCGTGGTTAAAGCAGATTGCGATCAGGAACCCTAAAAAAAAAGAATATCTGCTCAACATCTGCCTGGTTATAATCACTGGTATAATGGTATATACCGCAATTTATCAATTTAGGTTTCTTATCGATAACTAAATTAAAATTAAACTTGGGTATATCAATAAAATACGATGACTTAGCCGGATAATGGTAAATACAAAACTCCCCTGGTTTGTGGATCTTATTTCATCAAATTAATAAAATCATCAAACAAATACCGGCTATCATGCGGGCCTGGAGATGATTCCGGGTGATATTGAACCGAGAATGCTTTTTTGCCTTTTACGCGGATACCCTCTATAGATTGATCGTTAAGATTAACATGGGTGATCTCCACTTTATCAGATGCACGCACCGCTTCGGGAACCACCCCAAAACCGTGATTTTGCGAAGTAACTTCACAATGGTTGATAATGATATTTTTTACCGGGTGGTTTAGGCCGCGGTGCCCGTTAAACATTTTTTTTGTAGGGATATCATTTGCCAGCGCCAGTAATTGGTGACCTAAACAAATACCAAACATCGGTTTATCAGAAGCTAATATATCTTTCACCGTATCTATCGCGTACGGCATGGCAGACGGATCGCCGGGACCATTTGAGATAAAGTATCCGCTTGGCGCGAAATCTTTCTCCATTTCGCTGAATGATGTTTTTGCCGGGAAAACTTTGGCATAAATATCCCGGTCGTCAAAGTTGCGGAGTATATTTTTCTTTACACCCAAATCGAGCACGGCTACGCGGTAGGCGGCATTTTCATCACCGAAAGTGTAGGTTTCTGTGGTGGAAACTTTAGAAGAAAGCTCGAGTCCATCCATAGATGGTACTTTATCCAATTGCGCTTTTAGTTGCTCAATATCTAATATCTCTGATGAGATGATCGCGTTCATTGCGCCTTTATCGCGAATGTGCCTCACCAACTGGCGGGTGTCGATATCAGAAATGCCAACGATGTTTTGTTCCTGGAAATAATCCTGGATGGATTCATCGGCTTGTTTACGGCTATATACGATGTTGTAATTTTTACAAACCAAACCGGCAATTTGAATATGGCCCGATTCTACTTCATCTTTATTTATACCATAATTACCGATATGCGCATTTGTGGCCACCATTATCTGACCAAAATAGGAGGGGTCGGTAAAAATTTCCTGGTAACCGGTCATCCCGGTATTAAAACAGATCTCGCCGGTGGTGGTGCCCATTTTTCCGGCTGATTTACCATAAAAAACAGTCCCGTCAGCCAGTAATAATACCGCAGGTAATTTGGTGAAATAACTCATTGTTATTGAAAGAATTTGAATGGTTAAAAAGGCGGGTTGCCGGATGTGGCGCTCCGTGAAAACAAGTCGAAAAATTGAAGTGAGAAACTTCCTGATTCACGCCGCAAAGATAGAATTAATATCGGATTTCGAATGTTCGATTTCGGATTTTTTCAATCTTATTTATTAGCTTCTGAGCAAGTTGTTTTAATGCTTTTTATTTGACAATAAATGGCAACATTTACTGTTGTATAACTCAAAACATAATATGTCTGCGCTGTTTTTTAGATATTATATAGATGTCACAAAATACAACCTTTTTTTCTGTGCTTTATATATTATCATATTAGGTAATTTAATAGAAGGCATTATACTTTTTGGGACAGCCGGCGTACTTATGTCTTTTATAATTTATAAATATTTTCACAACATTGAATATTATTTTTACATCAATGGCGGATTGTCCAAAAACCGTTTAAAATTTACAACCTTCGTCATAAATCTTCTCATTTCATCTCTTATAATTACTATATGGAGCATACGCTATATGTAAAATCCATTACCCATAGTTATGGAAATACGAGCGTACTAGCAGACGCAAGCATTCAATGCAAAACAGGTGAAGTTATCGGCATTTTTGGACGAAATGGTTCCGGCAAATCAACACTTTTTAAAATTCTTTTCGGTACGCTGAAACCAGATCATTTATCACTTTACTTAGATGGTAATTTATCGGAGGAGAACGCAAAGCCTAATGCGTTTATCGGGTATCATCCGCAGGAAATTATGTTGCCACAAAACTCAAAAGTAAGGGATTTGATTTTGATCTATATTAGAAATGCTGAAAGTCAAAATAAGGTATACTATGCACCTGGAATTCACGATATGTTGACCAGGAAAGTAAGAAATTTATCACTTGGCCAGCAACGTTATCTGCAATTTATTTTGCTGCTAAATTTAAACCATCATTTTATCTTGCTTGATGAACCATTTTCAATGATTGAACCTTTGTATAAAAATTTAATTAAGGAACAAATTATTGAAAATAAAGCGCTTAAGGGCTTTATAATTACAGACCATTATTACCTTGATGTTTTGGAAATTTCTGATAAAATTACACTAATAAAAAACGGTGAAATTGTAACTATTTTAGATGTTGAAGAATTAAAAGCACTCGAATACCTTTCCGAACAATCAATAGTACTTTAGTAATTAATCACTGCAACATCGACGGCGCTAAAATTGAACATCCAAAACTCAAATAATTCCGAAATCGAACATCCGAAATCCAAAATTACTATTATACATTTGTAGGCACAAAATTAAGGCCCATGTCGGTACATAAAGAGGTTAAAAGAATTACCACCCATATTCTGCAGGAAATGAAAAGCCGCGGCGAGAAGATTGCTATGCTTACTGCATACGACTATTCGATGGCAGCTATTGTTGACGATGCCGGGATGGATATTATATTGGTGGGCGATTCGGCGTCAAACGTAATGGCCGGGCACGAAACGACATTGCCAATAACTTTGGATCAGATGATCTATCACGCATCGTCAGTTGTTCGTGCTGCAAAAAGGGCGTTAGTTGTGGTCGATCTTCCTTTCGGGTCGTACCAGGGCAATTCGAAAGAGGCGCTTAACTCCGCCATCCGTATAATGAAAGAGGCCGGCGCGCATTGTATCAAAATGGAGGGCGGGATTGAAATTGCCGAATCAATAACCCGGATACTTACGGCGGGTATCCCTGTAATGGGGCACCTGGGCTTAACGCCGCAATCTATTTATAAATTTGGTACCTATACTGTGCGCGCAAGGCACGAAGCGGAAGCTCAAAAACTGCGGGAAGATGCCTTAAAGTTACAAGAGTTGGGTTGCTTTGGGATAGTGCTCGAAAAGATCCCTGCGGCTTTGGCAAAAGAAGTAAGTGAAAGCCTTACGATACCTACAATTGGTATTGGCGCCGGACAACATTGTGATGGACAGGTTTTAGTTATCCATGATATGCTGGGTATTAACAAGGCTTTTAAGCCTCGGTTTTTACGGCAATATGCCAATTTGAATGAAGTAATGAACGGTGCGATAAAAAATTACATCACCGATATAAAGTCAAAAAGCTTCCCTAATGAAGGTGAGCAGTATTGAGTTGGTTGATAGGCCATAGCCCATGGTCGATAGTCCATAGAAGAATAATTCATCACAAAATATGAATCAATAATTAACTGCTAAATTAACAACCAACCATGGTCCATTGACCATCGACTATGGACTAAAAACGACAATGGCCAAACCCCTTTTTAACTACACCAATCACGAAATTACCGACAGCGATATTCTTTATGAGGATAATCACCTCATTGCGGTAAACAAACGAGCCGGGGATATTGTGCAGGTTGATGATACAGGCGATGAGTCATTGGACGAAAAAGTAAAGAAATATATTGCCAAAAAATATAATAAGCCTAATGGCGCTTTCCTGGGTGTGGTACACCGGCTAGACAGGCCGGTTAGCGGCGTGATCCTTTTTGCCAAAACGAGTAAAGCCCTGGAACGCATAAATGTACTTTTTAAGAGCCGCGAAATGCATAAAACGTACTATGCAGTAGTGCGCAACCGGCCGCAGCCCGAGGCTGGGAATTTAGTACACTGGCTGGTGAAAAATCCGCAGAAAAATGTCACAAAACCTCACGATCACGAAGTGCAGGGAAGCCAGCGTGCCGAGTTAAATTATCGCCTGGTTGGCGAACTTAACGGTTACTATTTAATTGAGGTGGACCCCATAACCGGCAGGCCACACCAGATAAGGGTGCAGCTCTCCACATTAGGCTGCCCGATAGTGGGCGATAACAAATACGGTTACCCAAGAGGAAGCTTACGGAAAAGTATCAGCTTACATGCCCGTAAACTGCAATTTATCCATCCTATAAAAAAAGAACCTGTTTTAATTATAGCACCAACGCCAAAGGATGGTTTTTGGGATAAGTTTGAAGGTATGATGGCGTAATTTGACGCTTAATCACAACAATATTTGCATATGGTAACCACGCCATAATTTATTTCGATAATGATTTTTTAGGAACGATTATTGTATTTAGTTAAAAGGGAATTAATTTTAACTAAATGTCTTCAAAAATCAATACATCATTTTGGCAAGCAGTGGGTTTGGGCATAATAGCTGGATCACGTTCAATGGCAGCGCCTGCGATCGCCAGCCATATGCTGAGTAATGGAAACTCCGGCCACCTGGCTAAATCATCGCTCAACTTATGCAATCGCAAACCACCGCAACAATTCTTAAAATTTTGGCTCTTGGAGAATTTGTTGGTGATAAGTTGCCTACAGCGCCTAATCGCATTGCACCCCTGGGTGTAATATCCAGGTGTTTTTCCGGATCATTGGCAGGGGCCAGCATCTATAAAGCAGCAGGGAATAAGGTAATTGCCGGTGCCCTGGTAGGCGCGGTTGTTGCTTTAGGCGCTACTTACGGAACGTTTGCTTTGCGTAGAAATATAGTTAGGAAATTTAAATTATCCGACCCAGTAGTTGGTGCGATTGAAGATACGCTGGTAGTTGTTGGAGGTGTTGGTTTAGCGCTGTCTTGTTAAATTATCACCTGATATTTTTATGATTTAATATTTGGTGATTTTACTGTCACTTCTCCGTAAAAAGACCAGGATATTTGCAAAACACAATCTTTTTAATTACTATATTTGAATAGTAATTCCCAACGACGACGATTAAATCCCCTGCATATTAATTGTTAAAAAAACTTCTAGTTTTAGAGGTGATTGTTTTAGAGTGAT
>CAZZUU010000158.1:0-8688 GCA_964657275.1 uncultured Mucilaginibacter sp.
TGTGACCTGGGAGAGGATCGAACTCTCGACCCACTGATTAAGAGTCAGTTGCTCTACCGGCTGAGCTACCAAGTCATTTTGTTTTTTCCGGGGCTGCAAATATAGAAAAAACGTGTATAAAATGATATTCATCGAGTGTTTTTTCAGTAACCTAATTTAACTTTTTGAGATTTGCAAACAATTTGCAAACAGATTAGCCTGTTAAATAATAAACGATTGCACGAATGTACTAACTTACCTTGTAAGTCGGTAGCTGATTCTAATTTTGACTTTCTGAGTGTGTGATTCATTAAGTGAATAATTATAAAGCCCACACAGGTTTGGTGCGATCAAGCAAGAAAGGAAACGGAATAAATGGATAGTGCAGGGGTTGTGGGTTTATGCCGTAGTCTTTCGTGCGCTTCAGAAGCACCCTACCTAACTTTGCTTGCTAATTATTGGTTACTCTCCTCTCCATTTCATGGCACATTTTATTTTTAATAGTTGTACCTATATACCCATTTATAAAAAAATGTCCCATTATTAAAAGCGAACGATTGTACTATCTAAATCACCTCGTATGGGCACGAATTATTAAATTATGAAGTCTGTTATCATCAACATTAAAGACGTTTTTGACATTACATAACTACTTCGGCAACCTGCTACACTTTTAAGAAATCAGGGTTTATATCCCCCATACAATCACGTGTAGCAAAACATCAATCCAAGAAAATAAGAAAACTTATGAGGGGAGTTAATTCTTTGGATTAAATGGAGAATTAATCCCGCTTGATTCTTTAAAAGTTTAGGCTTATAAAATAAGGGTGTGCTTTAAAAAAAACACACCCGGCTCTTTGCAGGATAGGCTTCACTTTATTAATTGAAATTATTTATTGAACTATAAATTGATAAAGAACAAAGAGTATTTACAAAATTTTACTTGTTTTTTCTCCGCTTAAAAACGAATAGCCCTTCTATCTCATCCTTTCCTTTAATTCGGTTAATAAACATATGTATTAATGTGTAAAGACTCAGAATGGATAAGGTCCCTATTGCGATCCATTCACAAATGGTTGACCAATCCATCATATTTATACTGGCTCCGGCTTTCTTACTATTAAATATTTTCGCTCTTTAACTAAAGGTTCTTGTTCGTTGACAAGTTCGGCTATATCTTTATAAAGCCTTATGGTTTCAGTTAAAGCTGCAAACTGTGATTTATATTTTTTATAAAGTTCCGCCAGGCTGTTTTCATAGATACTGCGTTGTTTCTCGCCGAATGGCAGCCGGCGTATCTTCGCTCTTAGCTTATTGTTTTCATAAGAACTGATTTCATTAATAGCCATTACTTAAACTCAGGTTTTAATACTAAACGGATATAGTTCTCCCCACTCAGGTATTTTGTTGCCATATCTTTTAATGCTCTTGGTGTAACCTTGTCCAATAAGGTATTATAATTATTTACCTGTCTTAAATCTTCCTGGTTTTGTAATTGCCCGTTGATATAGCCCAACCAAAATCCATTGGTTTTTAGCTGTGGTTCAAAGCTCGTTTTTCCTTCGACCCTCCATTTATCGACGTTTTCTTGTAATGGGCCGTCTGTTTTTAGCTTGTTGATCTCATCCAATGTTGAGGCGATCAGTTTCTCTACGTTCTGCGGCGCACAGCCAAAGTGCACTACGAAGCTGTAACGCTGCTGTGGCAGTTTTGTAGTATTTACTTCTGCTCCGGGGCTGTAAACGCCGCTTTCGTCCTCACGCAATCGCTGTAACAGGCGTATCTCCAGTGCTTCCTTCATAGCGTCCATCTTTACATTGTTTTCAGGGCTATAATCGTATTTGCCTGTGTAAACCAGGTAAACAGTTGATTTGGGCTCGCTGCCTTTGTAAACCGTTTTTTCTATCCTGCCTGTTGGCGCGTGGATATTTAAATCCTTTGCCTCTTCATGTTGATTTGTCGCCGGTAATGAGCCCAGGTATTTTTCAAGCAGGGGCTTAATAGTATTTATATCAATGCTCCCCACAAAGGTGAAGGCGAAGTTACTTGCATCAGCAAAGCGTTCTTTATAGACCTGGTAGGCTTTGTCCAGGTTGATCTGCTCCAGCTTCTGCACACTCGGGCCTGTCCTCCTTATATTGTGGTTGCCTAGTACCGCGCTTACTGTATCGCTGAATACACTATTAGGGTCACTGGCCCGGTTGGCAAGGCTGGCCATGGAGCGGGCTATAATACCTTTGAATATCGCCGTATCCTTCCGAGGTTCGGTAAAGTATGCATAGACCATTTGCAGGGCTGTTTCCAGGTCTTTGGATGTTGAGCCGCCGCTTACGCCTTCAAAGCGTTCGTTGATAAACGGGCTTACACTTAGTTCCTTTCCGTCCAGGTACTTGCTCAGTTCACCGGTATTGTAGTTGCCTACGCCATTTGCAGCAATTATACCTGCAGCGTTGGCTGCCGACTGGTAATCAGCATCGTTATATAACGAAGTACCCCCCGGGGCAAAACCGCTGAAGATGATCTGGTCATTTTTGAAATCGGTTGGTTTCAATAATACTTTTACCCCGTTGCTTAAAGTAATAGTGGTAATATTAAGCTCCGTGTTCTGCTCTTTGCTTATAATCTTGCCTGGCATTGGCGTTGTACTTAACAGTACCTGGTTGCTTACCTCGTCTTTATAGGGGTTAAGGGTTTCCGTTTCCACTGCTTTAAGCCAACTGGTTACTTTAGCCTCGTCGGGTAGGCTGCTTTTATCTTTTTCCGGTGCAAGTACCAGTATATCGCGGTTGGTATTTGTGATATAGGCTTTAGCGAGGCTGTTAAGACCAGTTAAGGTGATGCTGGGCATATCGGCTTTCGTGAGCTGGTACTCTATGTCAATGCCGGGTGCGGTAATGTTATTTAAAAAGTAGGCCTGGTATTCTTTCACGTAGTAGCCTGAATTGGTTTTATTTTTTTCTTTAAGCTCGCTTTCCATTCCGTTCATATAAGCAGTCTTGGCTCGTTCAAGTTCAGTAGCTGTAAAGCCAAAGCGTTTCAGCCTTTCTGTTTCGCGCCATACGGCTTTCATTCCTTTTTCCAGTTCGCCGGGCTTAGCCTGTACTGTAACATCGTAAACATCCAGGCCACCCATAAAACCGGATATACCTGCACTGCCGCTTATAAACGGAGGATCAGCTTTCCTTGATAATTCGGCATAACGCTCGCCTAGCATCTGGTCAAACAGGCCCTGTACCAATGCAGTACGGTAATCTGCAGCCGTTTTTAATTGGGGCGCCTTATGTTTGATCATGATTTCGGCTTCCGTTGTGGTCATTTCCTTATCCGTTACCGCTATGAACTGGTTTTTCCCGGTTAGCGGAACGGTGTATTTGGTGCGTACCCTTTCGTGTACCGGGTTTTTCAGATCAGCAAACTGCTGTTTTATTGCTGTTTCTATCTGATTGACATTAATGTCGCCAACTACAATTATAGCTTGCAGGTCCGGGCGATACCAGTCATGGTAAAAGCGGGCTATGGATGGGCGTTTAAAATTATCAAGGACCGTATCTAACCCGATAGGAATACGTACCGCGTACCTGGAATCATTAAGAATCACCGGCCAGTATAGCCGTTTCATTCTTTCGCCTGCACCTTTAGCTAAACGCTTCTCTTCCAACACCACACCGCGTTCCTTATCAATTTCTCCCGGATCGAGCAAGGCCTCATGCGCCCAGTCGCGCATGATCTCCAGTCCGCCTTTCAATAGTTCCGGTTTGTCTGATGGGATAGGCAGCTCATAAACCGTTTCATCAAAGCTCGTGTAGGCGTTAATATCAGCCCCGAACCGTACACCTGCTTTTTGCAGGTAATCCACTAATTCATTGTGCGGGAAGTGTTTGGTGCCGTTAAAGCTCATGTGCTCCATAAAGTGCGCCAGGCCCCGCTGGTCTTCGTCTTCCAGTACCGAGCCGGCTTTATTTACCAGGCACATCATTACCCTGTTCTTCGGCTCGTCATTGTGGCGTATGTAATACGTGAAACCATTGGGTAACTTACCCGTACGTACCGCCGGATCAAGCGGGAGCGTTTGTCCCCGGGCAATACCAATAGCGCCGGCAACCAGGCTATAAATAAAAAGAAGTTTAAGTTTCATAGTGTGTTTGTTAATTAAACAGGGTAGCTAATTTTTTATTCAGTTCATCGCCGCGGAGGTTTTTACCAATAATTTTTCCAGTTGGATCAAGCAGGTAATTTTGGGGAATGGAATGTATGCCATATAATTTGGCCGCCCCGTTATTCCAAAATTGAAGGTCTGATACTTGTGTCCACTCCAAACCATCGGCTTTAATTGCAGCCAACCAGGCATCTTTTTTGCCGGGGCGATCTAAAGAAACGTCCAAAATGGTGAAGTTTTTATTTTTGTATTGATTGTATGCTTTTACCACATCTGGGTTTTCGCCGCGACAGGGACCGACCGGATTACAGGCCATATAATTTTGAGTTAATAATGGAATCAATAAACAATTAAAAAAAATCAATACCCGTTTCGTTTACTTACCATAGTAAATGCTCCCTTTATAATTATTAGGTCCTGATCATTTATAGCGGAGGTTTGTTTTAATTTATTTTCGAAATCCAGGTATTCCTTTGAAAATTTAGGACTTGGAAATCCGTTGTAGGTGACCAATGGTTTACCATCGCTATCAAATATCATGGAGAAAGGTATTCCGTTACTATCGATTTGATATTTCGCTAACATTTGCTCAGAACCATAGTTTTCTTGTAATAAATGTTCATCGCCTTCGTGAACCAATAAATGGCATATCACATAATTGTCCGTAAAAATTTTCTTACAAGCCGGATCATTCATGGCGGTATCCAGTACGTGGCACCAATGACACCACGAAGCATGAAATATCACAAAAACTTTTTTATGCTCTGCGGCTGCCCGTTGGCAAGCTTGCCGCAGAATTTCATTAGCTGGCGGAGCGGAAACTCTGTCGTAGGTGGATGTGAAACTTTGCCGAACAATGGCATATTCCTTATCGTTAATTAAAGAAGTTGCCCGGAGTAGTTTTCCGAAATCGGAAATACCCGAATCGCCTTGTGGAAAGCCGATGTACTGACCCAATTTTCTACCTTTACTATCAAGAAAAAACATACATGGCACTTTTCTGGTAGCCTTTGGAAGCGTATCATTAGCTGTAAAATAATTTGAAAATAATTCATCGGCTCCGGGAGTTTCCAGTTTTTTATGTGCAGCGTTTTCCTTAATCGAATAAAAACAAACAGTATAATACTTGTTCAATATTTTACTACATGGTTCTTGCTTAATAGTTGAAGTAAGAACAGACGACCATGGATTCCATGATGCAGAGAAAACCAAAAGCACTTTCTTTTTTTCTTTGAGCGCCTGTTTACAAACTTTATTTAGGTCAGCATGCCCTGAAACTACTTTTTGCTGAGCATATATTGCGCCTGTTGACAGTGCGATTAAACCATTAATTATTACAACTTTTATTATTTTTTTCATTATTACCATTAAGCTGATACCACTAATATTGAAACGAAAGGGGTGTATTTACCATTGTAGTAATCTGCGTCTTCTAGTTAATTGCATTTACTGTATTCAATAGTTTATCCAGTTCTTCGCTAGTAAGATTTTTAGCTATTATTTTTCCTGCCGGATCAATTAAAAAATTTTGAGGGATTGCCCTAATGCCATACAATAGTGCAACTGCATTATTTCCCCCATTCAGATCTGATACCTGGTTCCAAACACCGATATGATCGATTTGAATTGCTTTTAACCAGTTCTCCATCGCTTTTTTGTCGTCAAGAGAAATGCCAAGTATCTCGAAATTTTGTTGATGGTATCGTTTGTATATTGTAAGAAGGGCAGGATTCAATTCTCTGCATGGATGACACCAACTAGCCCAAAAATCTATAAGTAGGTATTTACCACGAAATGATGTAAGAGTTACTAATTTGCCAGAGGTATCAGTTTGACTAAATATGGGCGCAAATTTGCCTATTGCAAGATTACTTTGAACGTCAATCCGGGACTTCAACAATAACCCAGTTGGTGATTGCCTGTATGCCGGGAGTAGTAAATTGTATAACGAATCGGCTGTTTGTGGGTAGTCATTCAAACAAAAATTCATAAACCCTGAAAGGGCATAAATTGAAACAGGCGATTCGATCGCCTGTTTAATGCAATAGTTCTTATAATAGTTAGCCAATTCTCTCTTATCAGTCTGAAATCCTTTATATGCAAGCTTAATTTTAGAAGAATCCTTTTCGTTCTTTGCTATAGCTAAACGCGCGTTTACTGAATCTTCTGATAAAAAAAACAACTTTTCACGCCTGCTAACTTCGTCAAAGTCTTTTTGAACGGACGACCCGAGCGTTACTGAATTGCTTAATGAAGCTCCACTTGTGATTTTTATTGGGGACGGATCAAGATAGAAGTAGAAAATGCCATTAGCAGGTTTTGTGGTAAGGTTGGCAAGAACTGGTTCATTGATTACACCTTTTATAGTTAAAATGGTACCGTTAATAGATATTGTATCGCTCTTAGATTTATTTTTTGGCCTGCTGTAATTTAAATAAAGCGTTTGCGGCTTATTGGAAAGCTGGCTTAAATCTATTTTTAGATCGAAATTGCCTTCAAGTTTATTTTGCCCATTGGCAAAATGAATAATACCAAAAAGCAAGCAACTCATTAATAATATTTTTTTCACGGATTTTTTTATATTAATAATTATTTACTTGAAAAACAGTAAAAGCATCAGTATAATTAGTTGAGTTAACTAACCCGGTAATTACCAATGTATTATTCCTGAATGCCGAAAAATACCAGGTAAAAGTATTCAGCAATGTACCCGTAGCCATATCCCTCACTTCAAATGTGTAATTTTGATTGGGATTGTTCGTTAAATCAGCGGCGTAACTTTTAAACGGACTTATTTGGCCATAAGCGAGATTCGAAAATTCTGATTGGCCAGCAGAATTCCCTTGTAAATTTATACTTACAGGATTGCTATCCATTGAAAGGTTTATAAACCGAACGCCGACAGTGCTGTCTTTATGAACAGGGATATTATCCTCCAATAAAAAAGTCTTTGCATTTTGTAAGTTACCGGCAGTATATAATGAATAGGATTTAAAAGGACTAAAAGTAAATATATTGTGATATAATTGGGTGGTAGTGTCTCTCGACAATACCACCGCTAAAGGCTGATTTCCGCTCGTCACAGGATACTCTAACGAGGATTGATAGTTTATAGAGTCTCTTAATTTTGCATAGCTTAATCCACTTGCGTAACGGTTAAACTTAACCGGACCTGCATCAATTGTCGCATTAACAACAGTGAGAGATGATAACTCGGGAGTTGGCAGTTTTTCGATGCTTTTTTTACAAGCAGTCCACAGCAAACTTGTCAAGGCTAAAATAAATATGGTTTTCAGTTTCATTTTTTTAAATTTAATGGGTATAACATTCATTATAAATAGTAAAAGTAGCCGAACAGCAATCAATAACCTGTGTTTTGAGTCAGCTTTGGGTCAGTTGCCAGATCCGTTTGAGGAAGGGGCCATAGTTGCTTATAACTACTCCAAACCCCTCCTTTAAGCGGTGTAACTATCGACATCACAGTATTAACCTGATTTGTTCGTTTTAAATCAAACCACCGTTGCCCATATTCAGTAAAAAATTCAACCTGGCGCTCGTGTAAAACGGCAGCAATTAAAGAAGCTTTATCAGTTGCCCCAGCGTAATTTCCTAAACCCGCCCTAGTTCTAATGATGTTGAGGTCAGCTAACGCACCTGCAGTATTGCCTTGTTGAGCACGGGCTTCAGCGCGGATCAGGTATTGCTCCGCTAAACGCAGCACTGAAGAATATTGAGTAATTGCCTGTCCGTATTTAATTAATTGATATTTATTAGGGTAATTATAAATTTTGCCGCTATAGTCTTTATAGGAGGCTATCCATGTTGTTCTCCGATTGTCCCCTGCTTCAAATGCGCTCAATAATTGTGGGCTGATAGCAGCTGAAGAGCTTTCGCCAAACGATTCTAATCCGTATGGGAACGAAAAATTACTGCCTTCTGCATTGTAATAAAAAACAGTTGAGTTTTGCAATTGCCATATCGATTCTGTACTGTTGGCTAAAAACACACTGCTAAGATTGCTGTTTAATGAAAACAAAGAACTATTCGCAATTACTAAAGAAGCCATTGTTTCTGCATCGGGAAAATCGCTTGTATATAAATATACCCGGGCCAATAATGCTTTTGCTGCCCATTTAGTTGGCCTCGTTCTTTCCTGTGTTATTGTTGTATCAGAATTATCTACAAAATTTGCATTTAAAAGATTGTCAGCGTCTTTACAGTCTTTAATTATTTGCAGGTAAACCCCGCTTGCAAGTGTTCTTGGCAACGTTGCATTACTGGCATAATCGGTGCTGGTTACTAATGGAATATCACCGAATAAATTAACGAGATTGAAATTTAAAAATGCCCGTGTGAATTCGGCCTCGCCGGTTAGTTGAGATTTGACTGCATTATTGATGTTTTTCGACGTTTGTAAACCGTTTATAACAGCATTGGCCAAATAGATATCTTTATAGGAATCAAACCATATATCATTGTACAATTGAGGTGTTATACCATTACGATAATAGGGCAAAGATGGATTATATGGAGAATAGTTAGTTAATTCATCC
>CAZZUU010000159.1:0-8648 GCA_964657275.1 uncultured Mucilaginibacter sp.
AATGAAAATAACGACCCCTCGACTTAAGACTTATCATTCAATAATGAGTTCATTCAGAGAATTAATTGCATACAAAAAAGCTTTTGCGTTATCAATGGAGATTTTTTCAATTACGAAAGGTTTCCCCAAAGAAGAGACCTACAGTCTCACTGACCAGATTAGAAGATCATCAAGATCAGTCTTTGCATCAATTGCCGAAGCATACAAAAAAAGAAAGTACCCTAATCACTTTGTAAGCAAACTTACAGATGCAGATATGGAAAATAGTGAAACGCAGGCTTGGCTGGATGCGTCTCTGGCATGTAAGTATATAACTAAAGAAAAATACGACGACCTTAACAAACAAAGTGAGGAAGTAACATATCTCTTGATTTATATGATGAACAATACCGAGAAGTTTAAATAGTACTATTAAACGAATAGACCTGTTAAACATAACTTTTAATTTCCCCGACTTAAGACTAAAGACTTTCGACTTAAGACTTAAAACATGACATTAATACAAATAACAACCACCATCCTGATCTGCTGGGTAATATTCATCATCACCTGGGAGCGCATTTCACCTTATCGTAAGGGCCTTAGTTTTTTCAGGGAGGGGTTTTGGGTTGATCTGGTTTGGTATACGCTTATTCAAAGCTATATTTTAAAAATTGTCATCTTCGATTATATAATTACCCCTGTGCAGCATCATTTCGATTGGTCGGGATTGGGGTTCTTAAAAAGCTGGACCATAACCGAACAGGTTTTATTTTTCCTGGTTACCCACGATTTGTATATCTATCTCTTTCATCGGCTGCAGCACGCCAGCAAACTGCTCTGGCGTACGCACGAGGCTCATCATTCGGGTAAGGAGGTTGATTTTCTGTCCGGTTCGCGTTCGCATGTGCTGGAGATCATCATTAATCAAACCATAGAGTTTGCGCCTATTATTATTCTCGGCGCCGACCCTGCCGTAATACCCATCAAAGCCATGCTCGATGCTATGTTTGGGATGTTTATCCATGCAAATGTGAATGTTAAATTGGGTAAGCTCAAATACTTGATCAACTCCCCGGAGCTTCATTTATGGCACCACGCCAATTACCGGGAAGTTTTCCACGCAAACTTTTCAACTAAGTTTGCCATTTGGGATTACCTGTTTGGGACGGTTTACGAGCCCGGCTTTAAGCCCGGTGATCACCCTGAAAATTGGGGGTTATATTATGATTTTCCAAAGGACTATTTTCTTCAGCATGCTTTTTCAATAAAGCGATTTAACGAAAAAAACCTGTTAAAATACAAATGGTTCAAGCGTTATTACCGGTTACGCCCGGTTATCATCAATAAATTCATCAATCGCTTCAAAGCAAAAAACGGCGCGAAAATAATTGCTATGCAGCCGCATAACGATGATGAAAGCCTGGTATCATGCAACCAATAATCACTTAATGGCCTGGATATACCTGATATTAGCTGCCACTTGCGAAACCGCGTGGACGTTCTGTTTGAAATTTATGAAGTTCGCCGATCTTAAAACGCTACGCTTTATTACCTTTTATAAGTGGCAGGGAGGTTTGCCGGTTTTATTGCCGTTTGTAGGCTATATTTTGTTTGGCCTGGCCAATATTTATTTGTTCTCGCTGGCAATTAAGCAATTGCCAACCGCTACCGCCTTTGCCGTTTGGACCGCAGCAACGCTTATTTTTATAAAGGTGGCTGAGCTTGTATTTTTTCAACAACGCATTTCAGTTGCCGAAATATTCTTTATGCTGCTTATTACGGCAGGGATTTTGGGTTTGAGATTTTATGCTGTGCAGACTAAATAGTCGAGCTAAATTATCGACTTACATCGTATGCAGGGCATTCCCGGCATAATACAATATGATGATCGCTATTCCGGCTATAATACGATAAATGCCAAACAGCTTAAACCCCTTCTTCTCCAAAAATGTGATAAAGCTCTTGATAGCTAACAATGCTACTACAAAAGCTATCGCGCTGCCGATAAGCAGATATTTAATATCGTCGTGCATTTGAGATGCCGACAGGGTGTTGTTTTTATGAAAATCCCAGAGATCTTTTACGGTTGCACCAAACATGGTTGGCACCGCCAGGAAAAACGAAAATTCAGCGGCTGCCTTACGGCTCAGCTTTTGCGACATACCACCCACAATTGAGGCTGCCGAGCGCGAAACGCCCGGAATCATAGCTAAACATTGAAAAAAACCAATTTTTAAGGCGGTGGTATGATTTATTTCTTCTTCGTCGTCAACCCTTGGTTTATTGAACCAATCATCAACAAAAAGCAGTATAATACCCCCAACTACAAAAGCGATAGCCACTACAAGCGGATTTTCTAATAATTTATCAATGTGTTTTTTTAGCAGCAATCCCAAAATAACGGCAGGAATCACCCCGATCACCAATTTCACATAAAAATCTACCGAACGGAAAAAACGCTTAAAGTAAAGTACAACAACGGCCAATATAGCGCCCAGCTGGATTACTATTTCAAAAAGTTTTACAAATTCGTCTTTGCTGATGCCCATTAACGAGCTTGCAATAACCATGTGCCCGGTTGACGAAACGGGTAAAAACTCAGTTAACCCTTCAATAATAGCGAGGATTATTACCTGGATGATGTTCATTGGGTTAGGTTGTAAAAGTTAAAAGGGTTATAATTGTTGTGAATGTTAAATCGCTGGGCATATTAGCTATGAACTATTATCCATGAACTATGAACTGCCCTCTCATTCAACTATTCTCCGGCTTTTTAAATATTGCGAAGAAACCCAAAGCAAAACCGCCGAGGATAACCAACGGGGCAATAATAATTTTGGTGGTTCCGTAAATATCTGTTTTGCCCGCCATTAATATAAATCCAAACGCCACTACTGCAATACTGATGATCAGTAAGCGGTAATTGCCTTTATCAAATGTTAGATGCACCGGACCCATCTTGCTTTCTGATGATTTTACCCCTGCTCTTGGTGCGCCCGCAGTTTTAATTGGCGTTGTTGGTTTAACTTGTTGTGCCATGTATATGTTATTGGTTATTTATCTGTATCGATTGATCCTAAACTGGAACATACTAAAATCCGAAGTCGAACATCCGAAATCCGAAATAACTTCTCTACCTGTAAAGATCGTATAATTTTAAACGTAAAAATTTGTTCACCGCCAAATAGGTGCTGAAGCCCGAAATAAATATCCCTATCCCCACTACACCAATAAACACTATCCCAAATTCGGTATAGTTTTGTAATATAACAAGGTCGGGCACCTCGCGTACCGCGAAATATAATGTACCCACTAAAATAATGATGGCAATAAGGCCGCCTAAAAGGCCATGCCATATTCCGTACAATAAAAATGGCTTGCGGATAAATCCTTTTGTGGCACCAACCAACTGCATCGATTTTATTAAAAACCGCTGCGAATAAATTGCCAGCCTTATAGTGTTGTTAATAAGCGCTACCGATAAAATCACAAATATTGATGCGAAAACCAGGATGATGAGACTTATTGACGTCAGATTTTGGTTCATCTGATCAACGAGCGATTTTTGATACTTCACATCTTTAACAAGTGGATTTTTTAAGAGGTCGGCCTTAAATTTTTCGATCCCCGTGTTATTGGCATAATCTGCTTTCAAATAAACGTCGATAGATTGCGATAGCGGGTTATATCCCAAAAACTTCACAAAATCTTCCCCCAGATCTTTTTGGAGGTTGTGCGCAGCAACTTCTTTACTTACATACTGTGTTTGCTTTACCATCGGGTTTCCTTCAATTTGCTTTTGCAGTTGCAGTACGTCTGTTTCATGTGCTGCATCGTCAACAAAAACATTCAATACTATATTTTCCTTTACGTAGCGCGAAAGATTGTTGGCGTCAACCAATATCAGGCCCAGCAGCCCGATCATCAATAACACCATCGCAATGCCAAATACGGTAGATATATATATCGTTTTTGTTTTTTTTGCCGATGAACTCGCTTCAAATTCTTCCATATGCCGATGCTTGTTATCAATGGTAATTACTGAATGCGGTATACCCATTCATTACTGACCATTAACCCTTTGAGTTTGCGAAAATAAGAAACCTAAGGCTAAAGGTAAAAGTTTATCTGTTATAATTATTACCGGTATAATAAACGCCGTGGGTTTTAACAAAATTTAACTTGTGAGCGCTTATTCCGGCTTGAAAAGCCGCCGCGTTGAGCTCTAAAATGTTGAGGCGATGTCAAATATTTGTTGAAATTATGCATAACAAGTAAATAAATTGCAAATTTGCATACCCACGTAATTAAAGTTAACCCCCTGTTTAACTATGAGTGATAAAACTATTCTGGTTTGGTTTAGGAATGATTTACGTATCCACGATAACGAAATATTGCTGGAAGCGGTACGTAAAGCTGATAAAGTAATACCGGTTTATTGTTTTGATCCTTACTATTTCGCTAAAAACCTTTCGGACAACTCAAAAACGGGTAATATAAGGGCGCGTTTCCTATTAGAATCTGTGGCAGACCTGCGAAAAAATCTGCGAAATATTGGCGGTGAACTTATTATCCGCACAGGCAACCCTGCCGAAATATTACCTCAACTGGCAGAACAGTACCAGGTAAATGAAGTTTATCATCACCGGGAGGTGGCGTTTGAAGAAACCGAAATATCCGCACAGGTTGAAGCTGCTTTGTGGAAAATCAAATTGAATTTAAAGCATTTTATTGGCCATACCCTGTATCATAAAGAAGATCTCCCATTTCCAATAAAAGATATTCCCGACAGTTTCGCGATTTTTAAAAAGAAGGTTGAACGCGACAGTGATGTTCGTCCTTGTATAGCAACGCCTGAGGTTATTCATATCCCTGTTATTAGTGATGCCGGGGAGTTACCAACTTTGGCGGACCTGGGATTGGATGAGCCGGTAGACGATTCGAGGGCCACCCATGTTTTTATAGGGGGAGAAACCGCTGCCCTGAATCAACTGGCCAGGTTTTTATCTATGGTCGATCAGGTTCCTGCCAATAAAAACTCAAAGAATAATCCGGCTAACGATATTTCGTCACAACTGTCTCCCTGGATAGCGCTTGGATGTATATCGTTACGGCAGGTTTATTGGGAGGTTACCCGTCAGCAGCATTTAAATCCGCGCTCAGGTTCGTTGATATTGGATTTGTTATGGCGTGATTATTTCAGGTTTATGTTTAAAAAACATGGACAAAAATTTATTGCTGCCAAAGACGATTCGGAAAGCACACCTTCTGTTAGCGGCAACCAGGATGAGCTTTTTGAAAACTGGAAAAATGGTGAAACAGGCGTTCCGCTTGTGGATGCTATTATGCACGAACTGAATGCCACGGGTTATATCAATAATTACAGCAGGCAAATAGTTGCGGGCTACCTGGTGAATGACAAGAAAGTGGATTGGACAAAAGGCGCTGCCTATTTTGAAGAAAAACTGATCGACTACTCGCCCGCCAGTAACTATGGCAACTGGGCATTTATAGCCGGTATTAACGATGCGCGCGAAAGCCGGTATAACATCTCATCAAAACCGGCAAATGAGTTGGAAACCAAAAACGATTTTATTTCCATGTGGTTGGGGGTTACAGGCATGAATGTTTCACTTGTCCCTGCTGCTCACGTATAACTTTATTGGCCAACAGGCATGTATTCTCTAATAATTTGCGAAGTGAAATTTAATTCACCTTCCTTAAACTAAATATTACTCCTGCCGTTTAAACTATAACTACCACGCCTTGTCAATATATCGTGGCATAACAGCCCCTTTTCGCATTACCAGACAAGATTTTAATAATTTAATTTAAAGTTTATAAGCTGATATGCTTACTTTTGTACCGTTTTAAAGATTGGTTTCTCATGGATCGTCTCAATTATATCAATAGCGGAAACGCTGCCTACATAGATTCTTTATACGAAGCATATAAACAAGACCCTGAATCTGTTGACTTTGGATGGCAAAAATTTTTTGAAGGGTTTGATTTTGGTAAAGAATCTCCGGCTGTAGCTGTAAATAACGATACGCCCGAGCATTTTTTAAAAGAAATAAATGTGCTTACGCTGATTGATGGCTACCGGTCACGGGGCCACCTTTTCACAAAAACAAACCCGGTACGCGAAAGGCGCAAATACTTCCCCGGTAAAGATCTCGAAACATTTGGTTTAAGCGATGACGATTTGGACACTGTATTTAATGCCGGTGTTGAAATTGGCCTCGGCCCCGCTAAATTAAGGGATATCCGCCAGTTACTCGAGCAAACCTATTGCCAGGCCATAGGTGCCGAATATAAATACATCCGTAATCCCATAAAAATAAAATGGTTTGAGACGCGGATGGAAACCAAACGCAACACCCCCTCGTTTTCTATCGACGATAAAAAGTTGATGCTGAATAAGCTGAATGAAGCAGTTGTTTTTGAAAACTTTTTAGGTACCAAATTTTTAGGTCAGAAACGTTTTTCGCTCGAAGGTGCTGAGGCATTGATACCAGCTTTGGATTCGGTTATTCAAAATGGGTCAGAATTGGGCATTGAGGAATTTATTATTGGCATGGCGCATCGCGGCAGGTTAAACGTGCTGACCAATATCATGGAAAAACCTTATAAAGAGATTTTTTCAGAATTTGAAGGTAAAAATTTCGATGAAGATACACCGTTTGGCGGCGATGTAAAATATCACCTGGGTTACTCAACCGACGTAGTAACCCCCGGCGGCAAAAAAGTGCATTTAAGCCTTTGCCCAAATCCATCGCACCTGGAAGCAGTTGACCCTGTTGTTGAAGGCATCACACGATCAAAGATCGACTTTAAATATAACGACGATTACTCTAAAATAGCTCCGATACTTATCCATGGCGATGCTTCTGTTGCCGGCCAGGGCATTGTGTACGAAGTTTTACAAATGGAAAAACTCGACGGTTACCGTACCGGCGGCACCATCCATATTGTAATTAATAACCAGATAGGGTTTACCACCAATTATAAAGATGCCCGGTCGAGTACCTATTGTACCGATGTTGCTAAAACAGTGCTGTCGCCCGTGTTTCACGTTAACGGCGATGATGTTGAAGCGTTGGCTTATGTGGTAAACCTGGCAATGGAGTACCGGCAGGTATTTCATGAAGATGTGTTTATCGATATATTATGTTATCGCCGTTATGGCCATAACGAAGCTGATGAGCCTAAGTTTACACAACCATTGCTTTATAAGTCGATTGAATCGCACCCAAATCCGCTCGAGATATACAAGCAAAAATTACAGGCAGAAGGTAGTATTGATGCCAGCTTTGCTTTGGAACTGGAAAAAAAATTCCGTGCCGAGTTGCAGCAAAAACTGGATGAATCAAAAGCTGAAGATACTTTTACCGAGACTATACAAATGTTTGAGGGCGCCTGGCAGGGAATGCATATTGCCAGCTCGCGCGAGTTTTTTGCTTCGGTAGATACATCCGTTCCCGAAGAAGAATTACTGGAGATAGGAAAAAAGATAACCGTATTGCCCGAAGGAAAAGAATTTTTCAAGAAAATTGAAAAGCTATTTGATGAACGCAATAAAATGGTTACCAAAACCCACGTTTTCGACTGGGCCATGGGCGAGTTGCTTGCCTACGCAACCTTACTAAAAGATGGGCATCCCGTTAGGTTGAGCGGCGAAGATGTAAAACGGGGAACTTTTTCACACCGTCATGCTGTATTAACTTTAGTTGATTCCGAGGATGAATACATCCCGATGGAAACCATCAACACAGAAGCAAAATTCAGTATCTACAATTCGTTATTATCTGAATATGGTGTATTAGGATTTGAATATGGATACGCCATGGCAAATCCTAATGCGTTATCGTTATGGGAGGCTCAGTTTGGCGACTTTTTTAACGGCGCGCAGATCATCGTAGACCAATATATAGCAAGCGCCGAAACGAAATGGCAGCGAGGTAACGGATTGGTGATGTTATTGCCACACGGTTACGAAGGCCAGGGGCCTGAACACTCGTCGGCGCGTGTGGAACGCTTTTTAGAGCTTTGCGCTGATAATAATATACAAGTAGCTAATTGCACCACGCCTGCAAACTTTTTCCATATCATACGTCGTCAAATGCTCAGGGACTTCCGTAAGCCGCTGATCATATTTACACCAAAGAGCTTACTGCGCAGTCCTAAATGCGTGTCGCCATTAGCAGAATTTACCAACGGTAAATTTCATGAGTTGATAGATGATGATTATGCCGATGTTAAAAAGGTTAAGCGGGTATTGCTTTGCTGCGGCAAAATATATTACGACCTGCTTGAAAAACAACAGGCCGATAAACGCAAGGATGTAGCCATCGTTAGAATTGAGCAGTTATACCCTACTCCTGTTTTACAGATATTAAAAATAAAAGCAAAATATACAAAGGCCAGTGAATTTATATGGGTACAGGAAGAACCCGAAAACATGGGCGCATGGCCCTATATTTGCCGTAAATTTCACGACAATAAAGCATTTAAAGTGAATGTGATTTCGCGGCATGAAGGGAGCAGCACAGCTACCGGTTTTGCCAAACAGCACGCCGCACAGCAGCTTTATATTGTATCAAAGGCATTTGAAGCGCCACCGGGAAAAGAGGTTAAGGCGGCTATCAAAGCAACAACCGAAAAAA
>CAZZUU010000160.1:0-8587 GCA_964657275.1 uncultured Mucilaginibacter sp.
ACGACCTACACGGGCGGCACCAGCGCCAGAATCATCGCCGGAGATGGCTACGGCGCATTTAAATGCTATGCATGTGATGTATAAAAATAAATTACCATGGGCGCTTACCTTTTCGTTTGCAAGGGCAATACAACAACCCGCTTTAGAAATCTGGAAAGGTAAAGACGAAAATGTAAAAGCTGCCCAAAAGATGCTTTATCGCCGTGCAAGTTTGGATAATGCAGCACGTCGCGGCGAATACGACCCCAAAATGGAAAATAATAATTAATCTACAGGTGACAAATAATGGATAAGATAGAATTGTATCCGCTGAAGTTTGAGCCAATTTACCAGTACCGTATTTGGGGCGGGCACAGGTTATCTAATCTGTTAACCAAACCACTGCCTGCGCGCGATCCTATTGGAGAAGCGTGGATATTGAGCGACAGGGACGACCATTCAAGCAAAGTTACCGACGGGCTATTGAAAGGAAAAACTATCAGGCAGTTGTTTGAGGATTCACCGGAACAACTGATGGGTAAATTCGCGAAAAGCTTTAAACGTTTCCCGCTGCTGCTTAAATTTTTGGATTGCAAGGAAGTGCTTTCGGTCCAGGTTCACCCGTCAGATGAATTAAAGAAATATATCCCGAAGGGAGAAAGCGGCAAAACAGAGGCTTGGGTTGTGCTGGAAACAGGGGAGAAGCCCGTCATTTATGCAGGTCTGAAAACCGGTACAACAAAAAAGAAAATTAAACAATCGCTCGCCGATCATAAAGTAGCTGACGATCTGGCCAGCTTTAAGCCGAAAGTTGGCGATAGTGTGCTGATTAAAGCGGGCACCGTTCATACTTTGGGCGATGTAGTGGTTTTCGAGGTGCAGGAAAATAGCGATGTAACCTACCGGTTGTATGATTGGGACCGCATAGACGAAAAAACAGGCAAGCCGCGCGATCTACAGGTAGAAAAAGCGCTGGCCTGCATTGATTTTAAGCAAACCGAAATTGGCCCGGTTGAACCAATAATTGAAATCACGCAACCAGCTACGCTCGAAAAAATATTTGATAACAACCATTTTAAACTATGGCGCATAACGGGAACCTCACCATTTATTGTAGGAGAAGACGGTGCGCCCCGGATATTGGTTTGTATTGACGGGGAGGGTCAATTGGAGAGCAGCGATAAAAAATATTCATTATCGAAGGGAGAAGTAATGTTGTTGCCAGCGATTACATGCACTTGCAATTTCGTGCCAAAAGCTAAAGTGGTCTTATTAGAGATAGCGTTACCGGATATATTATGAAAAAACTAATTGTATTTGACCTTGACGGAACCCTCGCGGAAAGTAAGGCCTCCATCGATAAAGAAATGACCGTCAGGCTGGCTGCGCTTTTAACAGTTGCTAAGGTTGCAGTTATCTCCGGCGGTGATTGGCCGCAATTTAAAAAACAGGTGCTGGCAAATCTGCCCAAAGGAAAGATATTGCAAAATTTATCTATCCTGCCAACTTGCGGTACAAAATTTTATCAATATAAAAGCAGTTGGAAAAAGCTCTATGCCGAAAATTTTACAGCCAAAGAAAAAAAGAAGATTATCACCTCGCTTAATAAAGCTGTTGAAGCATCAGGATATAAAGCAGACAAGGTTTGGGGCGAAACTATACAAGATAGGGGGAGCCAGGTTACCTATTCGGCATTAGGGCAGGAAGCTCCTTTGGACGAAAAGAAAAAGTGGGACCCGGATTTTGTTAAGCGCCGGAAAATAAAAAAACGGTTAGATAAGCTGATACCCGAATTCGACGTAAACCTCGGCGGTGCTACATCGGTAGACATCACCAAAAAGGGGATAGACAAAGCTTACGGTATGCGTAAATTAAGAGACGTACTGGATATTGCCATCCACGAAATGATTTTTATCGGCGATGCGTTGTTCCCCGGTGGGAATGATTATCCGGCCAGGCAAGCGGGTGCGTTCTCCGTCCGTGTAAGCGGTCCGGATGAAACTAAAAGGGTAATAGAAGGAATTATAGGCAGCCTGGATGACGGCCACTACGGCAAAGGATTTTAAAATATAAACGCCGGTAAGCATAAAAGCCATGATAAATATAAAAAAAGAAGGCGTCATTCTGAGGCAAACCGAACTGGATTTTGAAAATGAAGGTGTGCTGAACCCGGGAGTGATAAGCGAAGGAGATGTTATTCACTTGTTTTACAGAGCCGTTCATAGGGGTAATTATTCAAGTATCGGATATTGCAGGCTTGACTCTTCGTTAAAGGTAATTGAACGTAATAATAAACCCCTGCTCGATCCGGAATTTGAATATGAATCGCATGGGATGGAAGATCCTCGTATAGTACAGATAGACGGATTGTATTATTTAACATATGTTGCTTTCGACGGTGTAAATGCGTTGGGCGCACTGGCTACCTCTACAGATTTAAAGCATTTTAAAAAGCACGGGATAATTGTACCGAAGATAAAATATACTGATTTTGACCGGTTTACAAAAAATAAAAGTAAGTTGAACGAAAAATACCTGCGCTACAACAGGGGAGCAGATTTTTTGGCGGATAAGGACCTGGTTTTTTTTCCAAGAAGAATAAATGGGAAATTGACTTTTATGCACCGCATAAAACCCGATATACAAATTGTATCCGTTAATAACCTGGAAGAACTAACCGGCGATTTTTGGGATAACTATTTTTTGCATTTTGAAGAGAACATCATGCTTGCGCCCAAATATCCGCACGAAGTAAGTTATGTGGGCAGTGGATGCCCGCCGATTGAAACTAAACACGGATGGCTGGTTATTTATCATGGCGTAAAAGATGCGGTAAAGGGCTACGAATATTCCGCGTGTGCGGCATTGTTTGACCTGGACGACCCGCGTAAAGAGATAGCCCGGTTACCCTACCCATTATTTAAGCCGGAATTGGACTACGAATTAAGCGGGGATGTAGATGATGTGTGCTTCCCAACCGGCACTACGTTATTTGGCGATAAGCTTTGTATCTATTACGGAGCGGCAGATGAATTGATCGCTTGTGCATCGGTAAGCCTGTCGGCGCTGGTGGATGAACTTCTGCTGAATAAATTGTAAATGTGCAGATGTGCAAATATGCGGATGTGGAAAGAATGATAGTGTTTCATTGCAACGCAATGAAACATCTTCTCTGCCATGCAAGTTAGCAACCTGCGTCTTTTAGAAGATACTTCACCGCGTTCAGGATGACAAACTTTATAAGGGGATAAATTAATCATCTGCACATTTACACATCACTAATTCACCATCACAGACGTTGTTTCCTCAATTCCTCTCGACGAAGTGCCTGCAAGCAATTTATATTTTCCTGGCTCAATTACCCATTTGCTGGTTTTAACATCGTAATAAGCTAAATCCTTTACTGGGATTTTAAGGCTCACGTTAACAGTTTCTCCGGCTGCGATATTTACCTTTTTAAACGCTTTTAGTTCCTTTTCGGCACGTTCAACAACTGAATTCGATTTGCTGATATAGAGCTGCACGGTTTCTTTACCGGCATATTTACCGGTATTTTTCACTTTTACATTAGCGGTGATAAACTCGGTTGGCGCATAGCTCTTTTTGTTGGTGTATAACCCTGAATATTTGAAACTGGTATATGATAAACCATAGCCAAAGCAATAAAGCGGCTCAATTTTTTTAGTATCGAACCAACGGTAACCAACCAATATACCCTCTTTATAGGTCACATGCAGATTTTCACCCGGATAAGCGTTTAATGCTTCCGATGGTGAGTCGCTAAGTTTAGCTGGGAATGTGAAAGGCAATTTTCCAGACGGGTTTGTTTTGCCGGTTAAAACATCGGCAAGTGCGTTGCCGTTTTCTGAACCGTTATACCACGACCATACGATAGTGCTGTTGTTTTCTTTGATTTTGCCGATATCGTAAGGTGCACCGCCCACAAATACAACAATGGTATTTGGATTTGCTGTAGTTACAGCATCAACCAGTTGTTGTTCGTGGAAAGGGATGCTTAAATCCTTGCGGTCGCGGCTTTCGCTTTCATAATCGCGGTTACCGCCAATAATTAATATCGCCACGTCCGATTTTTTCGCAGCCGTTACAGCTTCTGCAGTCATCGCTAACGTATCAGGGCCTTTTGCCGTATCTTTTGCCGAAGCTCTGTGATCAAATTTATAGTCACCTGAATAGCCACGAGCATAGTTGATGATTACTTTATCACCCAGCCTGTTTTTTAAGCCGGCCAATGCAGTTATCTCATACCTTGCTTTAACCCCGGCGCCAAACCCGCCTAAATGGAAAGTACGGGTGGCATTATCGCCAATTACAGCAACGCTTTTGATGGATGACATATTCAACGGCAATAAATGCTTGTCATTTTTTAACAGAACGATCGACTCGGATGCCACATCATAAACTGTTTTGCTGTGCGCAGCCGTATTTATCGAGCCCACTGGCTGATTATCGCTCATAGAAGTATGATAAAGCACCCATAAAATACGGTGTACTTTTTCGTTAATTACCTTTTCACTAACTTTTCCGGATTTTACAGCGGCAAGTAAGGCATTGGCAAAATAATAGTTATCGTACGGCGGGCGCGAACCCATTTCGATATCAAGGCCATTATTGGCGGCGTCAACTGTGCTGTGTGTGCCGCCCCAATCGCTTATTACTGCACCTTTAAATTGCCATTCGCCTTTTAATATATGCTGTAACAGGTAGCTGTTTTCTGAACAATATACGCCGCGTACCTTATTGTATGCCGACATGATAGTCCAGGCATTTCCTTCAGTTATAGCGGCTTTAAATGCAGGCAGGTATATTTCGCGCAAAGCACGCTCGTCAACCTCAACACTGATACGTCCGCGTTCAATTTCCTGGTTATTTGCAGCATAGTGTTTTACGCATGCTGCAACATGCTGGCTTTGAATACCTTTTGTGGATTGTACCGCCAGACGGGCATTTAAAAAAGGATCTTCTGAATAATACTCATAAGTACGGCCGCACAAAGGGTTGCGGCAAATGTTAAACGCAGGGGCAAGCATCACTGTTTTGTTGCGTGCACGCGCTTCTTCGCCCATATCATGCCCAAATCGGTAAGCCAGCTCAGGATTCCATGTGGCTGCTAAAGCAGATCCATTAGGAAAAAAAGTAGCTGAATCAGTAGTTGAACCTGTCGGCCCCCAACCTTCCTTTACATCTTCACGAACACCTAACGGTCCATCGTCAGTCATAATTTCCGGTATATCAAGGCGTTTAACACCAGCCGTGGTAAAAACGCCGTTTGCATGCAGCATGCCTATCTTCTCTTCAAGCGTAAGCTTTTTAATTATAGATGTGATCTTAGCTTCGATTGGGCTTTTGCTTTTGGTTTGCGCATTTGCCTGGGTCAATGCCGCAAGCATAAGAACGCAGCCTAAAAAGTACGTTGAGAATTTAGTCTTCATGTTTATTGTAGTGGGATTTATCAAGTGGTTATAGTCTGTGGTTTATGGGGGGGCAAGCTATGTTGCCAACAAAATAAGTTTAAAATTGTCGCTTAAAAAAATTATGTCACATTATTAATACAATTTATATCGATAATATACCCTTTTTGCAAATTTTGGTAATTCTACACGGCTTATATAAGTTAAGAACATACTAAAAACTAAGCAGTGTCTCAAATGTTGTAAGCTGGATATTTAAAGATATTATATTGGAATAATCTGTTAATTTTGGGCGACAACCTGATGGAAAAAAAGAAAGTATTAATAACCGGAGCCAGCAAAGGATTAGGCTTAGCAATCTCGCAAAAACTGGCCGGTGAATATACTTTAATACTGCATGCTTCTAAATCCGACAACTTCAAATCTGCCATACCGGGCAGCTATTTGTTATGTGCCGATTTTTCGGACAACGACCAGCTATCAGATTTTTGCAAGCAATTAAAGCGCGACCATGCGGATAACTTATATGCGGTAATAAACAATGCAGGGGTTACCCTCGATAAATCGCTAATCTTCCAACCCGAGCGGGATATTGATACAATGCTTAATGTAAATTTGAAGGCGCCCATCATGATCTGCAAAACAGCCATGAAGATCTTCAATTTGAATAAAAAAGGCGTCATCATTAACATCAGTTCTTGCGTTGGCGAAACCGGGCACGCATTTCAGTCGGTTTATGCAGCTACAAAGGCGGGGCTGGTTGCCTTATCCAAATCATTGGCGCAGGAAGCTGCGATCTTAAGCGACGAACATGAAATAAGGGTACTTAGTTTATCACCCGGCTTTATTGAAACCAGTATGACGGCGGCAATCCCCGATTCTGAAAAGGAAAAATACTTAAAAATTATACCGGCGAAGCGTTTTGGAAAGGCAGAGGATATTGCCGAAACGGTGGCGTTTTTATTATCTGATAAGGCATCGTACATCAATGGTACCAATATTCATGTTAATGGCGGTTTAATATGATCTGTAAATTCAAAACCATCGGGATATATGGATAGTTTAGTTGGGCTGCCCCCAAAAGATATTCTTGTATTGCATGGGCCTACCAAATTACTGGTCGATAAATTTCTGTGGCATTCGCCGCAAGTGGGTATTATAGCGAGTTACACAGCAAAAGAACAAGATGTAAAGGATCATTTTGGTATAGTAAGAGGGGTTGATCAGGTGGAATCGTTCACACAGGCCACATCCGGCGCCTGCAACGTTTTTTTTGAATGTTTGAAACAAGGCTGTACTCCGCTTGAACTGGTTGATAAATTTCTGCCGCGGTTCATCAGTATCGGGCAAGTTAATTTCCATTATTACTTGGAAAAAGGCGACACATTTATTAACATTGGACATATCAAGTTCAATAAATTCAGGCAGGTAGTTTGTGACGGACGAATTTACAAAACGCCGAAAGGATTAGACCTTGAAAAATATTTCAATGATTTTACTGATGAACGCCTTTTAACCTATGATTTGAGCACCGATTTTACGCTGGTAGCCGAATTGCAGGATATCACTTGCCGGGCCATAAAAAAGGAACTTTTTAATAAACAATAAGCGCAATAATGGAAAGACAAGAAATAATTGATGGCCTGGTAGAAATTTTAAAAACGGTAAGAACAATAAACCCCGAAAAGTTGGCTAATGTAACTGAAGACACCGACTTTATCACGGATTTAAATGCGCCATCAACAGAAATGATAAACATTGTTGCTAAAACCGAACAGAAATTCGGTGTTGAGTTTAATGACGAAGATATTGACGACTTAGGCTCGAAAGTGAGAAACGTTGTCGACCTGATCATAAAGGCAAAACAAAGCGCGTAATTTTATGCAAATAGCGGGTAGAAAAGTGGCTGTTGTAGGCATGGGCGGGGCTTTCCCCAACTGTACTAACCTGGCAGACTTTAGCCAAAAGCTATTTTCTAACCAAAGTTTGATACGGGAGTGGGGTAAAGCTACTGAACACGGTAAAAATGTACGTTCTGTCGTATCAGGTTTTATAACCGAAGAGGAGATGAACCTCGAACCTATTTATTCAACCCTGGTATCCAATAACTTTCCTGAAAGCTACATCGATAAATTGAACCGGATACCTGCCGGCAATTTAGCTACTGCGGATGTAGGCTGTATTTGGGCCATGTTGGGCGCTCAGGATGCCATTAAAATGGCCGGATGGACGGAAACGGAAACGCAATCAGAACAAACCGGGGTTGTTATTGGCTCAGGTACCGGTGGTAACTTGATATTAAGGACTGCCTGGCATAGCTTTTTTGAGCTTGGAAAAAAAACCCGTTTATCGGGATCGCATACCGTCGATCGTACCATGACTTACCGCGAGGCCGCAAATGTTTCGTGCCTGATAAAAAACCGGGGCGTATGCGAGGCCATCGGCTCTGCGTGCGCAACCGGACTGGGAAATATCGGCTATGCCTACCGGCTCATCAAATTTGGCCTTCAGGATAGGGTTGTGGCAGGTGGCGTTGAAGGAACGTCCCTGGAAACATTTATAGGATTTGACGGCATGCAGGTGTTGAGCCGGGGCTTTAGCCCCGGAGAAAGCTCACGCCCCTTTGATATGAATAGGAACGGCTTCGTATGCTCATTCGGCGGCGGTATTGTGGCGTTGGAAGAGTATGAAACAGCAAAAGCCCGGGGCGCCAGTATCCTTGCGGTGATCGATGAATATTTTAACAATTCGGATGGCGACGGCGATATGTTTTATCCATCATTTGCCGGCCAGAAACGGATGTGGGCGGGTTTATTGGGGGAATCCGGCTTAAAACCGGATGTGGTAAAGGTACACGGCACTTCTACGCCTGTCGGCGATTCCATCGAGCTATTAAGCGTGGTGGATGTATTAGGTGAAAGCGGTTATCATATTTCGGCACCAAAATCGCAATTCGGCCACATGTTAGGGGCAGCGGGCTCGGTTGAGTTTATTACAGCCTTGTTGATGTTGAAGGAACAAAAGGTGTTGCCGTGCTTAAATTCAACAACCCTTAATCCTGAACCGGAATTGTTTCAAACTTCCGAAAAATGGAACGGACCGGTAAAACCTTTAGCCGCTTATCGCGACCTGATCCCCCAACAAAGTTTTGCAAAAGAAATTAACCGGATAACTTGCCT
>CAZZUU010000161.1:0-8564 GCA_964657275.1 uncultured Mucilaginibacter sp.
ATATATTGCGCCGCATTTTGTCGAGTTTTCAACCGGTTACAGCGTACTGGCGGGCGGTATTGTTTTGGCTGTAATGATATTTCCCCTTATCGTTAGCATCATCAACGAAGTATTACGTACTATTCCGCAAGAATTAAAGGACGCATCACTTTCATTGGGCGCAACCAAATGGGAAACTATTAAGCACGTAGTGCTGCGAAAGGCGCTGCCGGGAATAATTGCAGCAGCCGTGCTGGCCATTTCACGCGCATTCGGAGAAACCATTGCCGTGTTGATGGTATGCGGCAATAACGCCGTAGTGCCACATTCTGTTTTTGATCCGGGGTATCCTCTGCCCGCGCTTATCGCTAATAATTACGGTGAGATGCTTTCGATCCCGCTTTATGATTCTGCACTTATGTTCGCAGCGTTGCTGCTTTTTATCATCATCCTGTTGTTTAACATCATTTCAAGAGTGATTTTAACGCGATTGGAAAGGAGGCTTTCAGCGTGAGAAAACGAAAAATAGAAGAACTTTTTTTTAAACTATTAATGGTGTTGGCCACAATAGTTGTTTCGGGAAGCTTTTTCCTGATAGTAGGTACCATATTTTTCAAAGGCGTGCCTTATATGAATCTGGATATGATCACTAAAACTCCGGGCGGTGGTTTCTATATCGGTAAAGAGGGCGGAATTTTAAACGCGATTATAGGTTCATTTTACGTGGCAGGAGGAGCAACCATATTAGGCTTGCTGATCAGTATTCCCGTAGCCATATTCATCAACATGTATATGGATGGCAAAAAGTTTTTAGTCGGCACCTTACGCATGGCATTTGACGTACTTTTTGGCATACCATCTATTGTTTACGGCGCCTTCGGCTTTTTGATCATGATCTATTTTGGGATACGAGCCTCGCTCCTTGGCGGGATTATCGCGGTAACGCTATTGGTTATCCCAATACTGGTACGTACCCTTGACGAGGTGATACGAACCGTACCGCTGGAATTGCGGGATGCTACATTATCCCTGGGTTCAACCCGATGGGAAATGGCAAAAGTAGTGTTACGACAGATACGACCGGGAATTTTCACAGCTATACTATTGTCATTCGGCAGGGCAATAGGCGATGTAGCCTCCGTGCTGTTTACCGCAGGTTTTAGTGATAATATCCCCACTTCATTGCACGAACCTGCAGCCACATTGCCTTTGGCTATCTTTTTTCAATTAAGCAGCCCTGTTGAAGAAGTGCAGGGCCGCGGGTATGCCTCTGCACTTATCCTAACCATTATTGTGCTGATCATAACGGTGTTATCAGAAATATTAATTAAAAAACTTTCAAAACATAAACTTTAATGACCCAAACTCCACATATCAGCGTTCAAAATTTAAATGTGCACATTGGGAACCAGCATATTTTAAAGGATATCAGCATAAATATCCCCGATAAAAAGGTGATCTCTATTATCGGGCCTTCGGGATGCGGTAAAACAACTTTATTAAAATCACTCAATCGCCTGCTCGACAACACGGCTGATGTAAAAATCACCGGTAAGGTATTAGTTGACGGCGATAATATTTATGACCCTAACATTGAAGTAACGCACATTCGCAAGAAAATGGGTTTATTGTCGCAACGCCCTTATCCGTTGCCGATGTCGATCTACGATAACGTGGCGTATGGTCCCCGCATTCACGGTATCCGGAAGAAAAGCGAATTAGATCAGTTGGTAGAAGAGCAGTTGAAAGCTACCGGCTTATGGAACGAGGTTAAAGACAGACTTAATGCATCAGCTACGCGGTTATCCATCGGACAACAGCAGCGTTTGTGCCTCGCGCGTGGTTTAGCAGTTGGACCGGAAATTATTTTAGGAGATGAATCCACTTCAGCGCTTGACCCTGTTTCAACTGCTATTATCGAAGACTTATTTATCAGCCTGAAAGAAAAATATACTATTGTGCTGGTAACGCATATACTTCGGCAGGCCCGCCGGGTATCAGATTATATCATTTTTGTTTATATGGGTAAAATCATTGAATTTGGTCCCACGGAAGACGTGCTGCTCAACCCCAAAGAGGAATTGACCAGGGAATATGTTAAGGGATATATCAGTTGAAAGATTAGATATTTTAACTATTTTGATATGATTATTGGTCATTATTCATGATTTTATATCAAAATTGATTAAAAATATCTGTTTTGCTTTATCCTTTTATTGAATTAACCCGTAATGATATATTTATTAACAGAAATGTGTTGATAAGTCTATTTTTTGATATAATTTCCCTGTATATTGCACCATTTACTAAATAAATGGCCTACAATTACCACCGTATTATCATCAAGATCGGCTCCAACGTTTTTACGCAAAAGGATGGGTTACCCGATTTGAAACGTATAGGCCATTTGGTTGACCAGGTTGCCCGGATCAAGAAGCAAGGTAAAGATGTGGTGCTGGTTTCGTCAGGAGCTGTGGCATCCGGCCGAAGTTTAATGAATGTTTCAGAGCGGTACGATGCGATAGCGGCCCGGCAGTTGCTGGCTTCAATAGGCCAGGTAAAGCTCATCAATACCTACTCCAGCCTGTTTGAACAATTTAATATACTCTGCTCGCAGGTATTGGTAACTAAAGAAGATTTCAGGGACAGGCTGCATTACCTCAATATGAAAAACTGCCTCGAAATATTGCTGCAGCATGAGGTTATTCCGGTGGTAAACGAAAATGATGTGGTATCCATTACCGAGCTAATGTTCACCGATAACGATGAATTGGCCGGCCTCATAGCTTCCATGTTAAATGCGCAGGCGCTCATCGTTCTTACAAATGTGGATGGTGTTTACGATGCCAACCCTGAATCGGAAGGTGCTGAACTGATTAAAGAAGTAAGCGGGCCGCCTGTTGATTTTTCGTCGTTTATAAGTTCGGGCCGTTCGCAATTCGGACGTGGTGGAATGATCACCAAATCAACCATGGCACAAAAAATAGCGCAATTGGGTATTGCCGTCCATATTGCAAATGGCACGAGAGAAAACATCTTGACGGATGTGCTGGAAGATAAAGTGGCACACACGCGTTTTTTACCAAATAAAAAGGCTTCCGGCAAAAAGAAATGGATAGCACACTCCGAACATTCGGCTACCGGTGTGGTGCAGGTTAACGAAGGTGCGAAAACAGCATTAACATCAAATAAAGCATCAAGCCTTTTACCCGTTGGAATTACTTTGATTGTATCCGACTTTAAAAAAGGCGACATCATCAAATTAATTGACGAAAACGATAAACTTATTGGCTTGGGAATAGCAGAATATGGCTCGGATAAAGCGAAAGAAAGCATCGGCAAAAAAAATCAAAAACCGCTGGTCCATTATGATTATCTTTATTTACAAAATTAGTGGGGAGATCAGGATATGCTGATTAAAGAAATAAATTATACAAGCTATTTTGAAAATGCCCGGATAGCGGGCCGCAAAAGTGTAGACGCTGCAACCATCAATCTGGTATTGAATGACCTGGCAGCAGCAGCTATAAACCAAACGGATCATTTATTAGCGGAAAATAAGAAGGACCTTGATCGTATGGATCCCGATGATCCAAAATACGACCGGTTGAAACTTACTGTAAGCCGCATACAGGATATCGCGAGGGAAATAAACAATATCACTCAACTGGAAAACCCATTGGGACATATCCTTTCGGAAAAAACAATGCCGAATGGGCTGCATATCTCAAAAGTTAGCGTACCGCTCGGCGTAGTCGGTGTAATTTATGAAGCAAGGCCAAATGTAACCTTCGATGTGTTTTCACTCTGTTTTAAAACCGGCAACATTTGTATTTTGAAAGGCGGAAGCGATGCTGCTTATTCAAATGAAGCTATTATAACCATTATTCACCAGGTTTTGGCCAAACATGGGGTGGATATTAACAGGGCTACCTTACTGCCGCCCGACCGTGAAGCCACCGACGCACTATTAAATGCAGTAGGTTATGTTGATGTTCTAATTCCGCGCGGCAGTCAAAGCTTGATAAACCACGTGCGCAAAAACAGCAAAGTACCCGTAATTGAAACGGGCGCCGGGATTGTACATGTTTATTTTGACGAAACCGGCGACCTGGAAAAAGGCAGCGCTATTGTTTTCAATTCTAAAACCCGCCGGGTAAGCGTGTGTAACGCATTAGATTGTTTGATAATTCATAAAAACCGTTTAGTTGATCTACCGGCACTTGTACAGCCAATGGCCGAAAAAGAGGTAGAGCTATTTGCCGATGAAAAGGCGTATCAGTTTTTAAAAGGGCATTACCCCGCAAACCTTCTGAAGATTGCCACCGCGGAACATTTTGGAACTGAGTTTTTATCCTTGAAATTAGCTATAAAAACCGTGGATAGCTTTGAAGGCGCACTCGATCATATTGCTGAGAACAGCTCAAAGCATAGTGAAGCTATCGTGTCCGAAAACACCGAACATATCGAAACCTTCTTAAACCAGGTTGATGCTGCGGCTGTTTATGTGAATGCTTCCACTGCATTTACCGATGGTGCCCAATTTGGATTAGGTGCCGAAATCGGGATCAGCACCCAAAAACTACACGCCCGCGGCCCGATGGGGTTGGAAGAACTATGCAGTTATAAATGGATAGTTAAGGGAGATGGGCAGGTGCGTAACACCTAATTTCTTTCGTTTCCTTTACAAAAGGGTAGCTGCTAACGCAGCATACTAAGGAGTTGGTGTTATACGTTAAATTTAAACTGATTATTTATATAAACGCTGCAATAACTTGATTATTAATATTCATTAACTTTAAAGAAATATCGATTATTAATATAATAAATTCATTTTACCCTTACCTGACCAACAATTCCTATCAACCTAAAATACAAACCCGTATCTTTGCACCCAATTTATGAGTAAGCACGGCAGGATATTAGTAGCGATGAGCGGCGGAGTTGACAGCTCTGTAGCGGCAGTGATGTTGCATGAGCAGGGCTATGAAGTTATCGGGCTAACCATGAAAACCTGGGACTATGCCTCGTCCGGCGGAAGCTCAAAAGAAACCGGCTGCTGCAGTTTGGATAGCATCAACGACGCCCGTGCTTTGGCTGTAGGCTACGGTTTTCCGCATTATATATTAGATATCCGGAATGAATTTGGCGATTTTGTGATCGACAATTTTGTGGATGAATACCTTGCAGGTCGTACCCCCAACCCATGTGTGTTATGTAACACCCATATTAAATGGGAGGCTCTACTAAAACGTGCAGATAAGTTAGATTGCGAATTTATAGCCACAGGCCATTACGCCAATATCCGTTTGCAGGATAACGGCAGATATGTGATTTCAAAAGGCAAAGACACCAATAAAGATCAATCTTATGTACTTTGGGGAGTATCTCAAAAAAACCTTGCGCGTACCAGATTTCCTTTGGGTAGTTTTTCAAAGCCCGAGATCAGGCAAATGGCCATGGATATGGGGCAAATTGAATTAGCCGGAAAAAGTGAAAGCTACGAAATATGCTTTGTGCCTGATAACGATTACAGGGCTTTTCTACGTCACAAAGTAGAGGATCTGGAGCAGCGTGTTGCCGGCGGTAATTTCGTTTTAACAAACGGCACCATCGTAGGTAAACACCAGGGGTACCCTTTTTATACCATCGGGCAGCGCAAAGGGTTAGGTATAGCTTTAGGTCACCCTATGTTTGTTACACAGATACTACCCGAAACAAATACAGTGGTACTAGGAACGGTTGATGAATTGGAGCGCAAGCAGGCCTGGGTAAAAAACCTGAACCTGGTTAAATATGAAACTATTACTGAGCCTTTGGAGGCGATAACCAAGATCAGGTATAAAGATGCGGGCACACAAAGCACCATTCAGCAAATGGGTGAACACATGATGGTTGATTTTCACCATACGGTTGCGGGTATCGCGCCGGGACAATCGGCTGTATTTTATGAAGGCGATGATTTGTTGGGTGGTGGATTTCTGATGTAGAGGCTTTAGTTGGATTGCGTAAGCCTCACCCCGGCCCTCTCCAAAGGAGAGGGGGCTTGAGTGGAGATAAAAAATAAGGCTGCGACTGACAAGTCCTCTCCTTTGGAGAGGATTTAGGTGAGGCCCCATCCAACCTTTTCCGCATCCCAACGTAACAACAATCAAAAAAACATATTGCGTTTCGGCTTCTTTATGTTTTCTTTGCAAAAAAACAATTGCTTAATGGCTAAAAACTTACTCATAGTTGAATCTCCGGCGAAAGCCAAAACCATAGAAGGATACCTCGGTGCCGACTTTACGGTAAAGTCGAGCTACGGGCACATACGCGATTTGGTTAAATCTGATGACGCTATAGATATAAAGAATAATTTTGTCCAAAAATACGAGGTTCCGGCAGATAAGAAGCAGATAGTAAGCGAGTTAAAAAAACTTGCGAAGGCTGCGGATATGGTTTGGCTGGCATCGGACGAGGACCGCGAGGGAGAGGCTATTTCATGGCACTTATTTGATACTTTAGAATTAAAAGAAGCAACTACCAAACGGATCGTTTTTCACGAAATCACCAAGCCCGCAATTATGCGCGCCATCGAAACGCCGCGTAGCATTGACTATAATTTGGTTAACGCCCAACAGGCCCGCCGCGTTTTAGATAGGCTGGTGGGCTTTGAACTTTCTCCTGTTTTGTGGAAAAAAGTAAAGCCCTCTCTTTCTGCAGGCCGCGTACAGTCGGTTGCAGTAAGGCTTATTGTCGACCGTGAGCGCGAGGTCAATAAATTCAAATCAGAAGCGGCATTTAAGATCGTCGCAATTTTCGGTAAGGGAAAAGAGGCTTTTAAAGCTGAATTGGCCGAACGGTACAGCAAACAGGAAGACGCGGAAAAGTTTTTACACGATTGCATTAGCGCCGACTTCGATGTAAAATCATTGGATACGCGACCAGCCAAACGCTCGCCTGCTGCTCCTTTTACTACGTCCACTTTGCAGCAGGAAGCAAGCCGTAAACTTGGTTATTCGGTTTCGCGCACCATGCAGGTAGCGCAAAAGCTATATGAAGCGGGTTTAATAACCTATATGCGTACCGATTCCGTTAACTTATCGGATACGGCTTTAAATGCAGCAGAAAATGAAATTGTATCGGCTTATGGCAATAAATACCATCAGCTGCGTAAATATAAAACTAAAAGTGCAGGCGCCCAGGAAGCGCACGAAGCCATAAGGCCAACCTATTTTAATCAGCATTCCATTAAGGGTGATTCCGGTGAAATGAGGCTTTATGAGTTGATCTGGAAACGTGCAATTGCTTCGCAAATGAGTGAAGCGCAGTTTGAGAAAACCACTGCAAAGATCAGTATATCAACACGTAAAGAAGAACTGACCGCTAACGGCGAAGTAATGAAGT
The DNA here is from genome assembly GCA_964657275.1 of uncultured Mucilaginibacter sp. Classification (GTDB taxonomy): domain Bacteria; phylum Bacteroidota; class Bacteroidia; order Sphingobacteriales; family Sphingobacteriaceae; genus Mucilaginibacter. Next base: position 7,369 of record CAZZUU010000161.1, read on the forward strand.
TTGACGGATTCCTGAAAGTTTACCTGGAATCGAACGACGAGGAAGAGGACAACATACAGGATGGCGAAAATACCATGCTGCCGCCATTAACCAAAGGACAGCGTTTGGCCTTGCAGGAAATGACCGCAACAGAACGTTTTTCGCGTCCGGCTGCCAGGTACACCGAGGCAAGCCTGGTAAAAAAATTAGAGGAACTTGGCATTGGTCGCCCGTCAACCTACGCCCCTACCATATCAACCATCCAAAACCGTGGTTATGTTGTTAAAGAGGAACGCGAAGGCAAGCAACGTGCATTCCGGGTATTAACGCTTAAGGGTGCTAATATCAGCAAGGAAGAAAAAATGGAAAATACCGGCGCCGAGCGCGGTAAGCTTTTCCCGACAGATATCGGCGCAGTGGTAAACGATTTCCTGGTGCAGTATTTCAAAGATATCGTCGACTTTCATTTTACGGCTACTGTTGAAAAGCAATTTGATGAAATTGCCCAGGGGTTGACCGAATGGACGGATATGATCCGGGATTTTTATACGCCGTTCCATAAAGAGGTAGAAAGCACCATTCAAACAGCCGATAAAGCTACCGGCGAACGCGAATTGGGCGTCCATCCTGTTAGCGGCAAAAAAATGTCGGTACGTATTGGCCGTTATGGCCCGTTTGTGCAATTGGGTGAGAGCGCTGCAGACGATGATAAAGAAAACAAGCCGCTTTACGCAAGCCTGCGTACAGGGCAAAGCATAGAAACCATCTCGCTTGACGAGGCGCTCGAATTATTTAAGCTTCCCAAAAAGGTTGGTGCTTTTGAAGAAAAAGAAATGACCGTTGCGATAGGAAAATTTGGCCCTTACATCAGGCATAACAGTGCCTTTTATTCGTTGCCAAAGGAAATTGACCCGCTGGATGTGACGGAGGAAAAGGCGATTGAGCTGATCATCGAAAAGCGTAAAAAGGATGCTGAAAAATTAATTAAAGCTTTTGATGAAGACCCGGCAATGAAGGTATTGAACGGCCGCTGGGGCCCTTATATAGAATTTGGCAAACTGAATATTAAGATCCCGAAAGATAAAGACCCCCAAGCCCTTACATTCGCTGAGTGCAGGGCTTTAGCTGACGTCGCCGAAAAAGAGCCGAAAAAGGCTGGTAAGAGATTTGTTAAGAAAAAGTGAATTCCTGAAAAGTGAATAGTGGATCGGTTGTTA
>CAZZUU010000162.1:0-8559 GCA_964657275.1 uncultured Mucilaginibacter sp.
TTTAACTGCAAGCGCATTATTAAAAAATTTTTCGTCGGCGCTCCACCAAAATGGATTGTTGATTACCGCCGTGCCACATATGGCGGCGTTTTTCAGCATGGCGCGGTAAAAGGGAACGTCCTGAGATATACGATCGACGATAACCGCGTAATCCAAAGGTTCAGCCTGCATTACTTTATCGATGCGGACAAACTCCGCGCTTATATTTTTTTCAGCCTTTTGGTTGATGCGATCAACAAAAGCCTGCGGGAATGAATTTTCCTGTCCGAATAATATGCCTATTTTTTTCATGGTAGCGGAAGTAGATTTTTTAATGTGCTTCTTATTTCTTGTTTTTCAGTCTTGGCTCTTGATTCTTGACTCTGGGTTCTTTGATCTATCTAATTGTCGATAAATAATGCGGGAACATCTCCTTCCAAATGGGCCAGTCGTGATTAGCGAATGGGCGGATGTCCAACCAATGATTAATATGTTTTTGGTTCAGAATGTTTGACATCCGGATATTATAATCCTTACACATATCATGTTCCGATGTACCGAGGATGATATTCATCTGCCATAATTCCGGCTGATTACTTCCCGGTAAAAAATCAACGGGGTTGTTATAAAATATATTGTCGTCGTAATAGCCGTCGGTAAACATTTTGATATCAAAGGCGCCGCCCATGGTAAACAGGTTGGATACCTTTTCTGGATGTTTAAAAGCAAAGTTTGCGGCGTGGTAGCCGCCGAAACTACAGCCTGCCGCAACAATTTTATTAACGCCCGTTTCATGCATGGCCCACGGAGCCAGTTCCTCAACCAGCATTTTATCGTACCATGTATAATTGCGGGCGCGGTCGGCCGGGTGGATACCTTTGTCGTACCAGCTTAAGCCATCAATGGTATCGGGACAATATATTTTAACCAAACCCTCGTCAATAAACCATTTGACGCTGTCGATGAGCCCGAAATCTTTATTCTGGTAATAGCGGCCCTTAGTGGTCGGAAATAAAATAACAGGATACCCCCGGTCGCCGAATACCAGCATTTCCAGGTCCATATTTAAATTGGGCGAATACCAGCGGTGATATTGTTCAGTCACAATGTTTTAGCTTATTAAGTTGTAAGTTAAGTGGTTTGTTTTGAAAAGACAAGTTTATAATTGGTTGATTTAGTTGGATTAAGTTAGCTTGGGTTGATTAGGTTAACTAAGTTAGGAAGGGTGTCCCTGGGCTCATGGAGGTGATGGTTACCGTTTTCGAATTTTCAAATCAACAAATTGCCAAATAACTGTATTTTTGCACCCTTAATTAATTGGAATAAAGATGTATACTGGCTGGCTGGAGATGGGAATAACTTTCACTGAAAATAAAATAACTATAAAATCTGATCTGCTGAAGCGGGATGTGGTTTGCACGCTGCTGATGCCGGAAGATAATATTACAGAACCCCTAAATTTATTATTGCTGAACGACGGGCAAGAAGCAGCAAGTCTTAAACTTAAAGAAAGTCTGGAAGATTTATACGACCGAAATTGCTTAAAACCGGTGTTGGTTGTTGCCATACATGCCAATGATGAACGCCTGCAGGAATATGGTACGGCAGGAAAACCCGATTTTAAAAAGCGCGGCGCAAAGGCAACGCTGTACACCGAGTTTATAAAGTCGGAACTGCTACCGGTGATTGCTGAATACACGGGGAGAGGGCAATTCGAAACTGCTGCTTTCGCCGGATTTTCGCTTGGGGGCTTATCAGCATTCGATATTGCATGGCATAACCCGGAATTGTTTGACAAAACCGGCGTTTTCTCCGGTTCATTTTGGTGGCGAAGTAAAGACCTGGCTAAAGGTTACACGGATAACGACCGGATAATGCACAGCATAGTAAGGGATACCGCTCAAAAACCGGATATAAAGATATGGCTGCAAACCGGCACCAAGGACGAAACCTCCGATCGTAATAAAAACGGCATTATTGATTCTATCGACGATACCGTGGACCTGATAAAGGAATTGGAACAAAAAGGTTTTAAACGCCCGGATGACATACAATACCTGGAAATGGTGGGCGGCAGTCATAATACCGAAACCTGGGCCAAAGCGATGCCCAAATTTTTGACGTGGGCGTTTGGGAGGTAATGGTTTTTGTATAGCTTTATTGGAAATATACAGGCCATGTTTTTAAAAATTACTTTTTTGTTTTGCCTTGCGCTATCTTTTTTGCAGCAGGGTGAGGCACAGATGTACGTTAAGGATATTTACCACGATAAAATCCCGGTTGATTATACGGGCAAGCTAAGGGATGCCTATGAATTTAACGATGCCGCCGGCCTGCATATTTACATCGTCACTAAAACAGAAGAGGAAAAGCCGGTTGAAAAAATCAGCATTTTTGGCACTGGCTACACCCAGGTAAATGGGGTTTTTGTTAAGGATTGGAGCATTTCCGATTTTTCGGGTCTCGATGTGCTACTGGAATATAACTATACCAAAGTAGTTGATATTGATAAGGATGGAACATACGAAACTATTTTTGTTTATGAACTTGATCCCAATAACGGAGAGGGTTCTACCTGGAAATTGCTGTTGCATTACAAAAATAAAAAATATGCTTTAAGGATACATGTACCGTCGGACGATGGCGATAAATACAGCGTGCAAATAGACAAAACCTTCGATACATTGCCAAAGTCGGTAAGAAAATATGTAGTAGATTATTGGAACGCTATTGCCAGCGAACAGGAACTGAAGGGGGAATATGATATTAAATAATCCATCAAATTGCTTAAGCTGCAAAAGAATGCGCTATAAGTTTTCCCTGATTGTTTTGATAGCTTGCTGCGCGTTAAAGGCAAATGCGCAAATGTATGTAAAGGACATTCTGCACGACAAAATACCTGTTGCATATAAAGGCAACCCTATTGATGCATATGAATATAAAGATGCAGCAGGTTTACAAGAGCGACCCGAACACAGGGCGACAATTACCGGCGCCTGTTATACCCAAACTAACGGCGTATTTGTAAAAGATTGGAACATCACCGATTTTTCATTTAACATACTGCTTTACAACATCAACACAAAAATAGTGGATATTGATAAAGATGGTATTTATGAAACCGTTTTTGTGTACCAATTGAATCCCAATGCTGCCCTCGGTGCTGATTGGAAGGTAATATTGCATTATAAAAATAAAAAATATGTAGTAAGGGCCCATGTGGCAGGTTTTACGATGAATAATGGTTCGTTAGAACTGGACAAGGGGTTTGATACTTTACCCGCTTCGGCGAAAAATTATACAGTTGATTATTGGAACGATATTAACGACAGAAATGAGCTTGGCCTGAGCTTTAGTAAGTAAACATTGCTCGAAAAATAACACCTATTATTATGCACCATCCCGAAGAGAACCCCTGGAAGATCACATCTGAAAAAGCCGTATATGATAATCCCTGGATCAACGTTACCGAATACCAGGTGATCAATCCATCGGGTAACCCGGGCATTTATGGGAAGGTGCATTATAAAAATGTAGCCATTGGCGTTTTACCTCTGGATGCTGAAATGAATACTTATCTCGTTGGGCAATACCGGTTTGTATTGGGCCAGTATAGCTGGGAAATGCCGGAAGGCGGTGGCCCGGAGGGAACTGATCCGCTCGACTCTGCTAAACGCGAATTGCTGGAAGAAACTGGCTTAAAAGCACAAAACTGGATCGAGCTGCAACGCCTGCACCTTTCCAATTCGGTAAGCGATGAGTTGAGTATCCTTTACCTGGCCCGTGATTTAAAGCAATTTGAAGCCGAACCGGAAGATACGGAGCAATTAATAGTGCATAAGGTGCCATTTGAGGAGGTTTACAGGATGGTTTGCAGTGGTGAGATAACCGATGCCATGACGGTAGCCGCAGTTTTAAAGGTACGATTGTTGTTGATTGAACATGGGTTGTAATTGGGTTAAATGAGTTGGATTGGGTTGATTAGGTTGAATCAATCGTTATCACATTACACATAACAAATTTAAAAAAAAGCTAAATTTGGGCTTTATGAGAAAGTTTTTCGGCTTTATATTATCACCCATTCATTATGTTGCTTTTGGGTTGATGCTGGCCATATTTCATCCCATTCAATGGATTTGTTTTAACGCCTTTGGTTATAAGGCGCATAAACGATCGGTGGATGCGCTGAACTTCTGCCTGGTAAGCACCTATTATTTATTGGGCGATGTGGTTACTTTTAAAAACAACCAAAATCTGCCCACAGGCAGACCGATGATCTTTGTGGCCAACCATCAAAGCCTTTATGATATCCCTGTTATGATATGGTTTCTGCGTAAATATCATGCGAAATTTATTTCGAAAGTGGAACTTGCAAAAGGGATACCTTCTATATCCTACAACTTGCGCCATGGCGGTGCCGCTAATATTAATCGTAATGATCCGCGTCAATCCATTATGGAAATCGGTAAACTTGGCAACAATATGAAAGAAAAGGGATGGTCGGCTATGATATTCCCCGAGGGCACACGGTCGCCAGATGGCTTAGTCAAAACTTTTCAGGCAGCTGGCGTAGCCGCATTGTTAAAAAAATGCCCGGATGCGCTTATTGTGCCTGTTGCTATCAATAACTCGTGGAAAATGGTACGCTATGGTAAATTTCCGTTAAATACATTTTTAAGCATGACCTGGGAAGTGCTTAAGCCCATAGAGCGCAATGGCAGAGCTGCAGACGAATTGGTTAGGGAGGCGGAGAATAACATCAAAGCGGCCTTACACCAGTTATAATAATCCCGCCGATAGCCCGATATACATTAAATCCGATCCTACTAAGTTTATTTTACAGCCGTTCAAATTAATTAAATTATTTTATAGGTAACTTACACGTTTGATTCCCGTATCGAAATAAACAATTGAACCCATGAAATTATCTGCGCCTGATTTATTTCAAGATATAATAGTGAAGGTGCGCCTGGCCGATCCGATTTTTGGGCAGTTGATCCAATTAATGAACACCCTTCCGGAAAACCACTTTTTTTTATCAGGTGGTGCTTTACGCGACGTTTTAGCGGGCAATAATTTTTACATAAAAGACATTGACCTTTTTTTAACCGCGGTAGGTTTCGAAAAAATCAACGGCTTCCTTTTACAAAATGGCAAACTTACCACTAACCAGTTTGGCAGTTACAGATGGTTTCCCGGCGATTCAGATAATTTTTATTATGATGTGATCATCATCCAGCGTTTTTATAACGGCCTGTGGCCCTGCAGGGATATTACGGATGTGCTTAACCAGTTTGATATTACAGCTAATGCTGTCGCGATAGATCTGTCGAACGGTGTTTTACATAACCCGCAAAACGGCATTGACGATATTGAAAAAAAAGTGCTCAGGGCGGTACGGTTTGATTTTCCGGAATTGCCGGTTTCTGCTGATATGCCCATTTCAAGAATATCCGTACTTTGGTTCAGGTATAATTATTATGCCCGCCGCCTTGGTTTTGAGATAGAACCGCTTACGCAGCAATGGATCACTGATAATTCACACCGCGCCGCCGACCTCGATAAATTTAAAACTTATTTTTTCGACCCTAACCAATAATATGAATTTACAGCAGGCCGATATTGAGTGCATATTTAATATTCATTTTAATGAAGCCATTGTTAGTTCACTGGAAATGAAAAACGGGGCAATGGCTTTTAAGTACGAGGTGAGCCTTGCGCATAAAACCTACATGATCAAGATATACCCGGCGTTGCGGTCATTTATTGCCAACAAGGAATATCGCCTGCTAAAGGCAATTGAAACATCGGCTGTTAAAGCTCCCAGGGCATGCTTCGCCGGAACTTACCAGGACGCATCTTATTTTATTTATGAAAAAATACCGGGAGAGGAGCTTGATTTTAGCGGGCTTAACATCAACGAGAAGAATCCTATCGCCAGCCAGATTGCAGAAAATATTTTTCAACTCTCGTCTATTCAATACGGCCGGTATGGTAGCTTAATAGAAGATGAGCCTTCATTTGATTCGTGGCGATCTTTTCTCAGCCATAACATTGATGACGGGTGCCTGAATTTGAGTAAAACAAATTTATATGAAGAGGCGCAGGTGGAGGCGGTAGGGCGGTTTATGCTCGGAAGGCTTGATCATATTCAAACCAGTTGTTCAGGTACAGTTTGGTCTGATCTTATACAAGAAAACATCATCGTTAATGAGTTTCAGTTGTCGGGATTCATTGACTTTGAAGGATGTTTCCGCGGCGACCCATTACTGAGTTTGGGTTATTTATTTGCCAGGGAAGGGGGCAGCGATTTTTTTAAAGCGATGGAGCACCAGTTCGCCCGGTTTATACCGGTTAACCGGTATAATATATATTTCTATGCTTTGTTAAGGTTGCTGCGGATTAGCAAATATCTTTTACAACCTTTGCCAACCGGTCGCGAAAGAGCACCTGTGAATGGTTATTTTAAGGGAATTAAAACATCGCTTGACGCAATCATGCTGTAAACGATCAATACTCAAATATTCTTGCCGTCAACTATCTTAAAAAACTCCTCTCGATACGTATCGCCTACTGGTATTATTTTATCGCCAATAAAAATACGGCTCCGTTCAATGCTGTCAATTTTGTTGATGGATACGATGTAAGATTTATGCACCCGGATAAAATTTTTCACCGGCAGCGCATCTTCCATTTTCTTCATATTCTGCAGGGTGATGATCCGCTCGGCGGCAGTGAAAATAGAAATATAATCTTTTAAGCCCTCTATAAACAATATATCGTTCAGGTACACCTTTTGAATTTTATGCTCTGTTTTAACGAAGATAAAATCGCTTAAAAAATCCTGCTGTTTTTGCTGAGAAGTCTCTGGCTGTACTGGTTTAGCCGCAGGCTGCAAAACTCCCTGCGCCTTTTGCACCGATTTAAAAAAACGATCGAACGCGATGGGTTTCAGCAGGTAATCAATCACATCCAGTTCATAACCTTCAAGCGCATATTCGGGGTAAGCCGTGGTGAGTATCACTTTGGCCCGCCCATTGGCAATGCGCAAAAATTGTATGCCGGTAAGCTCGGGCATCTGTACGTCCAAAAAAACGAGATCAACATTTCCTTCTTGCACAAGCGTTAATGCTTCAATCGGGTTTGTTGTAGATTTAATCAACTGCAAAAACGGCACCTTTAACATATAATCTTCCAATATATGGAGGGCTAAAGGTTCGTCGTCAACAATAAGGCATCTGATCATGTTATAAAACTAATGATAATTCAACACTGTAAGTATCCGTTTCGTCGTGTATATCCAAATTATACTTGCCCGGATAAAGCAAATTAAGCCTGCGCCGCACATTGTTTAAACCAATTCCGCCTGCCGCATCGCGGTTGTTGGTGTGCTTTTTATTGTGAATATGAAAGTGCAGGTGAGCTTCATTCACATCTATCAATAAACGTATCGGCACCATGGGGTTGTTGGCTACGCCGTGCTTAAATGCGTTTTCAATAAACGCTATAAGCAGCAAAGGTACTATCCTTTGATTTTCAACCTTGCCCTCAACCCTAAAATCTATGTACGCTTTGTTACCCAACCGTATTTTTTGAAGATCGATATAGCTATGCAGGTATTGCAGTTCTTTGGATAAGTCAACCTTGTTATCGTTACATTCATACAGCATATAACGCATAATTTCCGATAGCTTCAAAATAGCCTCGGGCGTTGTTTCAGAGCGCTGGTAGGCCAGCGAATAAATGCTGTTTAAAGAGTTAAACAGAAAATGAGGGTTTATCTGCGATTTCAAAAAAGCCAGTTCGGCCGCAAGGCGCTGATTTTCGAGATCGCGTTGTATGCGCTCGTTCATAAACCAGTCGCCGGTAAATTTTAATGCGGTGCTTAAAAATAAGAACATCAGGCTCATAAACACCGTGCTTAAAAAGTATGGCCAAAAACCGACAACGTGTCCGTCGGGCTGAACCAGCACATACGGTTTTAAAATATTTCCAACTCCGTATTTACCTAATCCATATAAAATGATAGCGATACACAACACCGCCGCGTAGGCGCCGTAACGCTTTTTATTTAAAAAAGCGGGAATAAAAACGAGGTAATTAAGATAAAACAGGCTGATGTTTATAACCGGGTATAACAAAAACACAACCAGCACGCTATAGGTGGTCATTTTTGTATTATCGTGGGCGACAAATACAAAAAAAGAGATCATCCCTACCCAAAAAACTATATGCCAGAATATTTGCCACCTCAGTTTCATAACTCCGAAAATAATGTTTTAATAGCGTTACCTTACATAAATTATATATATTGAAATGTTATATCGATAAACTGCCCTATATTCACGATGAACCGGCAAATGCGATTAATCGCCCGTTCATCTATGAATCCCGTCTGTTGGTCTAAATGTTTTTAGCAGGTGAATAATTTGATATTTATTTGTACTATCAAAATCACACATACAATGAAAAAGTTTATTACAAACTCAAACCCGTTCCTGTTATTGCTGATACCGGTATTGTTTGCGCTAATTATGGGCGTTAGCTATCAGTTTGGCGAAAAAAGCAGGGGCATAGTTG
>CAZZUU010000163.1:0-3732 GCA_964657275.1 uncultured Mucilaginibacter sp.
CACCTCGGTTTGCTGTACGCTTACGGCATATTCTGCCGGCTCTATCTGGCTGCCGATGGCTTCGGCGTATACTTGCGTATATTCCGCACCAATGTAAAGTATGGCGGAAGTATAATAAATCCAAACCAGGATAATCAATATAGACCCTGCAGCGCCGTAAGCAGAAGATTTTGCCGTATATTGAATGTAAAGATTTATGCCATACTGGCCTATCATAAACAACACCGCCGTAAAAAATGCACCGCTTCTAACATCCCTCCATTTGATTTTTACATCGGGTAAAAACTTAAAAATAATGGCGAAGAGGACGGAAATAGTGACGAAGGTAATGCCCAGGTTTATGCCTTTGATGAGCAATGTGGTTATGGAGTGTAAAAAGCGCTCTATCCAGGTGCTTAACGCATTCATCACTAAGTTTACAATCAAAGAAACCAATAACAAAAATCCAACACCAATAATTAATGAAAAAGACAGGAAGCGGTTTTGTATTAATTTGAGCCATCCGCTTTTAGGCTTGGCTTTTACGCGCCATATAATGTTTAATGAGTCTTGTATCTCTATAAAAATACTGCTTGCACCTAAAAGCAATGTAGCCACGCCAATGGTAACGCCGGTGAAGGATTTACCTGCCAGTTTCAGATTTTTTAAAATTTCCTGCACATAGGTTGCGGCCTGAGGGCCTACATAGTGTGCCATTTCGGGGTATAACCGCCCGGTGGCTACATCGGTCGGCATAAATATACCTACCAAGGAAATAATTAATATCAGTAGGGGGGCAATTGAAAAAACGGTGTAATAGGCTAACGATGCACTTAATTTTAAGCCATTATCATTAATAAACCCGGTAAATGTGGCTATTAATATCTTCCACATTTGCTTAAAATATTCCTTACTAATAACTTTCATACCTGTCAATCATTGCTGGCGGCGGGACTTGTCAGTCAAGTCAATCAAATCAACAACTAACGGCAAAATCCTTCATACGTTCAAAGGCAATTTTGTGCCTATGTGTAGAAGGTTTATAAGCTGAAAATGTTTGCCGGTTATTCAAAAATATGCTCTTACTTCATGGCCAGCTCTTTATTGTCGGCTTCTACCATTTGTTTAAAGAAGGTGGCAAACTCAGCGGCCCTCGCTGCGGGCACAACCTCTTTTTTTAGTTTAAATGATCGGGTTACAATAACCTTATTGCCAACCTGCTTTGGTGTTATGCTGTATTCGATGATATCATTACTCAATGTAACCGGCGCAATATCCTCCACCATCTTTTTACCGTCGGCAAGGTTAACAACAATGGTTTCTGATACATTATCCATATCAAACATCTGGCTCAGGTCTATATTTGAGTAACGGGGCAGTGTTACCTGCAGATCACCGGCCGATACCATATTTGACCAGGGTAAGGTAAAAATGTAAATACCACCAATGGTTTTAAGATAATTTTTCAAATTGTAATCCAAATCCATGTAAACTGTATCGACAGGGTTTTTACGGTCGATATTGGTGTATTTAAGTTTTGTGATTTCGTTGTCGGCATCAACGGCTGATATAGTTTCTTTCATGCCTTTCATCTGATCTTTCGCAGAAAGCTCACCTAACGATTCGCGCATTACGCCTGCTATTGCAGCCGTTTTATACATCTTTTCGTTAATGATCATATCCTTCTCTTTAAAACTTATTTCTTTCGTTCTGTTTATGTTGTTTTCCTTCCGCGTTGTAGGATCCAGATATTTGATATCTGAAGATTTGCCTGAATCGTCGATATCAAGCATTGTTGAATACAATGAGCTATTGTACAAACTACGGAAAGGAAGCGTTTGTGAGGTAAGCTCAATGTAATAGTCCTTATTATTCAAAACAACTTTTGCCATACAATGGTTAAAATCAATGCTTGGCAGCGGCATAGTAAGCAATCCGTTATCATGTGTTTTTACCAGCACCAACTGGGCGGGGATACCGGCTTCTTTGCACATCGCCACAAACAAGGTAGATACATCCTTACAATCACCTATTCGTGTATTGATAACGTCTGCAGGGTTTTGGGGGATAAGCCCACTTTGTCGGAAAGAAACCTCGCTGTAGGATATATTTTTTGTGATATAATTATATATTTTCTCAACCTTTTGGATCGTGGCTAAATCGCCGGAGTCTTTAAATAGCTTCTGTACAACTTCCGTAACCTCGTAATTAGGCCGGGCCTTTGCCGTGCCTATTTCGTTATACCATTCCGAAACGAATTTCCAGTCCGGTATTGAGGTTAAATACAAAATATTTGCGATGTCATCCAGCGGGGGCATTTTATCTTCATATTGCAATCCCTCTTGTTTATCATTTTGCCAAACATACATGTCAAATTCATCAGCCGAAGTTTTTACCGGCTCGATAGGCTTTTGAGAAAATTTATAATTGAACTTTTTATTTTTGGCGATCAGTAACGAATACTTTGACGTAACGAAAGGCCTGCCGCTCGAAAAGTAATATGAATCCCAGAAATGCCCCGAGAGTTTCCCCTGCGAATAGCTGTTGGTTTTATACCTGATATTAATTACATCCCCAATTTCAAGGTTTGTAAACACCAGGTTATTTTCGTTGCGCTCGGCGGGCACTTTTGTGCCATTTGCTTTAATTACTTCCGCAGTTTCAATAACCAGATCTTCCCATTTATCATAATCAATACTGTATTCTTTCCAGTTTTCAATTCCTTTTTGGGTAAGTATTTTAACGGTCATAAACTTCTTTTCCTGCGATCCCCCCTCCTCATATACCACCTTTTGCACTTCTTCATTCAGCGTTACCACATTGTCGTCAGGATAGTCGGCAGCTTTGGGGGCATTTTTGATGATTGCATCTACATCCGGTTCTTTGAAATAGGAAAACACGTCTTTTTTATCCTGCAGCTTACGCAGCTCTTTTATCGATTCGTAATCGTTGGGATTTAGTTCAAGGGATCTTTTATAATAAGAAATGGCCTTATCTTTGTGAGTGGTCATCTCGTTTATCTTTCCTAACGACGAATAATAATAGCTGATGGTGGGCGCTATTCTTATGCAATTCAAATAACATTCTTCGGCTTTGTCATATTGCTGCAGGCTATAATATTGGTTACCCAAAGTGGAGTAAATGCCTGATCCGTAAGGGGAATTTTTTACCTCCTGCAATAGCACCTTTATTCCCCCATCAGCATTGCCTTCTGTTATGTAAGTATCTGACAATGTTTTGGCCATACTATAATTGTCATGGCTATCTACATACTGTTTCAAAACGTCGGTTGCTTTAGGGTTCTTGCGCACCTGTTTTTCAATAGCAAATTTCAACTCGGCAAAGCGGCTGTTATCCGGAAATTTGGTGTATGCCTCATCGCCCAGTTTTATGATCTCGTCCTGGTTGTTGTTTGAACCGGCAAGATTTATTTTGCTCTGGTAAATAAATTCGCCCAGGTCAGGCTGCTGCAATTCAATTTGTTTTATTACGTCGGCAGCTTTATCAAATGCTTTCTGATCGTAATATTCACTGTATTTCCAAACCAAGGCATCGGTAAGCGTAGGGTCTACATTTTTGATTGTTTCTTTGGTTGTCTCGGCCCCCGTGCGGTTATCTTCTCGGTTAAATACTTCCAACAACATCAAGTTAAGAAAAGAGCTGTTGGGATATTTCTGCCGCATTTCTTCAATAATGCGTCTTGCTTCAAAAGTATTTTCATTCCGCAAGTAAGCCTGGGCCAGTAATATTTTC
>CAZZUU010000163.1:3742-8517 GCA_964657275.1 uncultured Mucilaginibacter sp.
ATAATCTGGGCGCTTTTTTATCTCGTTCTCAAAATAGGTTATGGCAAAGGGCTCTATTTTCTTTGTATCGCTAACGGCAGCTTTGGTGTAGTGCTGAAGTTTTGTTTCGCAGGTTAGGTTGGGAATAACGTGACCGTTATCATCCGTTAACCGAAGCAAAAAATTTGATCTGCCGGCATAGCTTTCGCCGATTTGTACCAGGATACGGTTATAACCCTTATTGAGTTTAATGGTTTGCAGGTAGCTGTCCAGGTCGTTATTTCGTTCTTCGGCCACAGCCAGCACTAAGGCATCATTTACCCAAACTTTTACAGAGCCGGAAACGCCTATGCGTAATTGCACGTCGGCGTCTTTATCCGACTTAACAAAAGTCTGCGAAAACAGGATAGAATTCTCATAAGATGAATAATAGGTAAAGTCGACCCACTTATCGTGGCGCACGTCGGTAACGGTATGCCATCCTATCTTAGCCCCGTGCTTATTGGTAAAAACGGCATCTGGTTCAGGATGGTCAATGGGATCAAACTTTTTGTCGAAACCACTCGTTGAGATGTTTTCAAACTCACCTGTTATATCCCAGTTGTTAATTGAACCTATTTTGCTGTATTCAGCATCGGCCAAATCAAACTGTTTACCGGCTTCATAATGCCCGCCAATCATGGAGCTTGCCATGGCGGCAAGCATACCATCGTATTGCTGATTTTCTGTAATGGCTTTTAAAAACGCCAGTTGCTGCGGCGATTTCTTTGCTGATGAATTTACCGATGCAGTTGTCCATAAAGCATAAATATACGGAGCAGGGTTTTTACTTTTTTCGCAGAATTTCTGAAAATCATCGAAACACTCCGATGTGGGCTTATCCATTTGTGCCTGCAAACTTAAGCCCAGCAACGCATCGGGCGCCGATTCACTTTTTTTTGCCGCCTCGGTAAACAATGTCCTGGCAACATCGCGTTTGTTTTCAAAAAATGCCTGCCATGCTTTTTGCAAGTTGCTTTGCGCAAATGCAGTATTGCCGAAAAACATCAGCATTAAAAAACATGTCAATTTAAGGGGATTGAATAATTTTATCATTGGTAATTATTAACGATGAGAAACAATAAGCAGATCGAGCTCTTTACATGGGATGGAAAACCGTTCGCCCATATGTTTATTGGTGAGGTGGCCCTGGTAAATATACACGGCATCGCGAATGCCCGATTTTTGCCAGATCACATTCTTTAAACTGCCTTTTTCGCCTATATCCAATAAGATCGGCGTGAAGATATTGGTTAAAGCATAAGTAGCAGTGCGCGCCACCCGCGACGCGATATTAGGCACACAATAATGGATAACGTCATATTTGCGGAACACAGGATGCGTATGGTTGGTCACTTCAGAGGTTTCAAAGCAGCCGCCCTGGTCTATACTCACATCAATGATTACCGAATTTGGTTTCATCCGGCTTACTGTTGCTTCCGAAACTATACAGGGGCTCCTGCCGTCTTCGGCACGCATGGCACCTATAGCAACGTCACAGGTGGTTATAGCTTTTTCCAAAACAATGGGCTGAACCACAGAGGTGAATACCCTGCTGCCTATGTTGTTCTGCAAGCGGCGCAGCTTGTAAATGGAAGGATCAAAAACTTTCACTTCGGCACCGAGAGATATTGCAGTCCTGGCGGCATATTCGCCAACAGTACCTGCGCCCAATATTACAATCTCTGTTGGGGGTACGCCGGTTATTCCACCCAGCATCAGGCCTTTTCCATCGAAAATATTACTCAGGTATTCAGCGGCAATTAATATTGAAGTGGCGCCTACAATTTCGCTCATGGCACGTACAACACTTAACGAGTTACCCTCATCGCGCAAATGCTCAAAGCAAAGCGCAGTAATCTTTTTCTGCAGCAATGCATGCAGGCATTCGGCTTTAAGCGTAGATAGCTGCAGTGCCGAAATCAACGTTTGCCCCGGTTTCATCAGCTCAATCTCACTCATTGTCGGCGGCGCAATTTTTATGATGATATCCGCCTCATATAATTGCTTGGCATCGTAAACTATCTGTGCCCCCTGTTCGCTGTAATCCTTATCAGAAAAATTGGCGGCCTGCCCGGCATTGCTTTCCAGCATTACCTCGTGTCCGTTGTTGATCAGTAAAGCTACCGAAAGCGGAGTTAATGGTATCCTGTTTTCCTGGAAAGAAATCTCTTTGGGGATGCCGATGTAGAGTTTGTTTTTTTTGCTTTTTACCTCCAGCATCGACTCCTGGGGCTGCATCAACGCTTGCTTTGCTATATCCGAAAACCCACTGTATTTCCCTGAACTCATTCTGTTTTATTTTCTGGCTGATGAAGTTAAACAAAAATTGAGAAATGTTTAAATTAAATATTTTGAATTATTATTTCGCGCGAGTTATCAGCAAGCACATTAATGTTAATTTTTACGTAATGTTCAGGAAGCAGGTTCGGTATTTTTTCGGGCCACTCTATAAAGCACCAGGCATCCGAGTAAAAATATTCTTCGTAGCCCATATCAAGGGCTTCGCTTTGGTTTTTAAGCCGGTAAAAATCAAAATGGTAAATTTTTTCGCTGTTGCTGATATATTCATTCACAATGGAAAAGGTAGGGCTGGTTACCAGCTCGGTAACGCCCAGGCTTTCACATAACGCTTTGATAAGCGTGGTTTTACCTGCGCCCATTTCACCGTAAAAAAGAAGGATGCGGGAGGTATTTGTGAACGAAATTATTTCAGTCGCAATGGCTGGCAGTTGCGTAAGTGATATTGAATTTAAAAACAAGATTTAAAAGAGTTTATTTCTTTGGTTTACCTCATCAATCGTAAAATGAACTAAATATGGAAACTTTTTAACCAACATACAGCGCACGTTTTGATATCTGGTATTACATGAATTTGCGTTGTTCAAAGAGCCTATTTGGCGTATCGCCTTCTCAAATAATATTATTTAATTCGAATTTTTCCTCTGGGGTGGCCTGTTTTACATCTGCCCCTATTTGCTCAAAGTTAATTTTTATATCAATTTTTGCTGCGTCCATATCTTGTGTTGCTAACCCCGTCCTTATACAAAAATAATAAAAATTACCAGCATTTAAACCTCTTCCACTGTCGCTAAGCAGCAAATATAAGGTCTTAACATGTTCGGTTGTTGGGTTGCAGCTGTCATAGCTTTATTTTTTTAAGCGTAAGAATGGGTGGTGACGTTTGGCAAATCAATTGGTCATGGTTTACTTTTGGGAATTTCCGCAGCGATAGCGATTAGCATCGGCCGGCAGCCGCAGTTTTGTTGATGCTCAAGGTACCAGGTTATCCATTCTTTAGTCGCTTTTGACGGTGCTGGGTGCTCCAGATACTATTTTTATTAATTTTCATAGCGGCCGGTTATCGTTTAAAATACTGGTACAACGGCCATTGGAAAAGGATAAACCAGCAGCGGCACCGGGGTACCAGCTGCAATTTTTTGGGTTACGCTTGATTTGAAAAGATTGTCCATAAAAGAGGTTTTGCGGTGCACCATTACCAGCATGTCGGGTTTTTCGTCCAGCAATAGCCGCGCTAACCCTTTTTTGATACTTGGATTATGACGGTTGCGGAAACTTACCCGTTTGTACCTGACCTTCAGTACCATCTCCTGCATAAAGGCATTTTCATTCAAATGGTGTTGTTTGTTTCCGCCGTCCTCGGGGATCACATTGACGATGCTCAGGTCGGCGGTAAACTGCTCAGCCAGCCCGGCCACCGCGTTGATATATCCGATATCCCCATGGTTAAGGTCTGTTGCAAATAGTATATTACCGGGATATTTGAAAGCCGTATGGTTCGGCACCAGCAGCAATGGCAGGGTTGTTTTGTCGATCAGGTCACGGCAGTTATTGCCCAGCACAAAGGTAGTGACTGCGTCTGCGCCATGTGTTCCGGCAACCAGCAGCACAATATCACGGCGCTGCTCCAATGTTCCCAGTGCCTTCATCAGCAACCCTTCTTCACATTGACAGGAGACTGTCGGCAGGAACGCCCCTGGAATTGGCCGGTCGCTGATCCCGTGTTTTAACCGGTTAGCAAAGGCTTGTAAAGATTTTTCAGCATCGGCTTTGATCTCTTCATATTCATGCATCGGCCAGGCAACCTGGCCAGCCGTCATTGGGATATCCGAAGGAGCCAAAAAAGCATTGAACAAAAGCACATCAGCATGTATATTTTTGGCCAGTTGCAGGGCATATCCGGCGGCGTATTCCGAACGTTTTGATAAGTCGACTAATACTGCAATAGTTTTCATAATGATTATTGTTTTTATAACCGTTGATTTATTGACTAAAGCTCAGCCAAATCTGTTGGTTTATAAATGATAGCCCTGCCGCCAAAAAGTGATCTTGCGCACAAAGATCTTTTATAAAAAAGTGCAAGTAACGTTTACGGCATTAATTAGCAGTCAGCTAATCGCTAATTTGAAAACCGTCGCTTATCTATCGGCGCATCCAGCACCAGCCAGTAGATCTCCTGCTTTACAAGGCGAAATTTGTTAGTCAGCTCACTCATGAAATTTTCCAGCCTGACCTGGACGGCGGCTAGTGCGTCGGCATCCTCTGGGATCACATCTTCCGCCATCAGCTCCAATTGACTGAGCTGGCCGGTGAGCAGGTCGTCCACAACCATTTGTTCCAGTTCAGTAAGGTCTTTGCCGGCTTTAACTAACTGGCTGACGTGTTCCCTGTTTTGTAAGGGCCCCGAATTTCGGTCCAGCAAACGGTGCAGGAAACCGGCTTCCGCGTGCCGATTC
>CAZZUU010000164.1:0-8516 GCA_964657275.1 uncultured Mucilaginibacter sp.
CGCAGTAACAAAACCGACCGGATATTCGCCGTGTTAAAAGATAAGGTAGTTGCTATTGATTAGCTATTTTCCGACTTTGTGCGCTTTTACTTAATTTTTGCAAGATAGCCCCTCACCTCAAAATCAATATTGCCAATATCTAAATTCCGGGCAACAATGTTCCAGTTTTCATCCAGCAAATAATAAGTTGGTATGGTATCAATACTCCAGTTTGCGGCGTTTGGCGAATCGTCGCCTTTCAAGTCCGAAACCTGCGGCCAGTTCATATTATCTTCTTTTATTGCAGTCGTCCACCAATCCGGTTTACTGTCGAGCGAAACACTCAATATTCCAAAACGCTTCGGGTCATTAATGTCTGTTAAAAGCGTGGTCAATTTTTTATGGTTCTGCCGGCTAAAGTCGTTCGCAGCACGCCAAAAATCTACAAGTATCAATTTTTTATGGATCGATTTAGGGTCAAACGGTTTTCCATCGGGCATTTTGCCTTCAATCCGGGGCGCTTGGGCCCCCGCCACCAATTTTATCAAATGACTGAGTTTTTCACCAATCTCCTTACCGTCGTCCGAATTTTTTGCAGCTGGGGTTAAAGTTTGATAGATGGCATTATAACTTACCGGGTCATCCGCATAGTTCAGCTTTTGCATTAAGTGCGTACTGATATCGGCCTGCGGATATTGTTTCAAAAACGCTTTAAAAGCCGTTACATTGCTTTGTAATAACTTATTTTCATCCAAACTTATTTTTCCAAGCAGGTTCGCAAAGTCACCTTTTGACATGCTATTGCCTTTTGCTTTTAGCCTGGCATTTAATTGCGTTATTTCCTGGTGTATTGATGCATCCTGGTTGTCGGCTATCGTATAAAATGCCGAAAGCTGCTGCTGTATTTTTGATGGCGAGGTTATCACAGGATAATGATTAAGCTTGCCTGCTTCGACCTTTACTGTATAAGTCCCGCTTTCCAGGTATACTTCAAAAGGCTCATGGTTATCGTTGTTGTCTTCATCGGTAACATTCATGGAATAATAGCCGGGTTCTTTCAGAAAATACTTCTTTTCAGGAAACTTGCCATCCTTGATATTCTCACCATAAATGGTGCTATCGCCTAATGTTTTCACAATAAATACACCGTTTTTAACCCCGGTTGCAGTGACGTTAAAAGTAATTGCGCCCCTTTTTTTGCAGCCTGCGGCGAGTAGTGTGATAAGTATGATACCGTAATATTTCATTTTTTGATAAGGAATTAGCGAGCCGAATATAAACTAACAATCAGTTACAGCAAAAAAATAACACGTTTTTATTTTAGATTGTTTCTAAATAGCTAATTACCATTTAATAAGCCAAAAGCATTTATATGTTTTGGGTTTTAATAAATACTTTTGCCTAACAAATATGAACTATAATGAGCGAATTTAAACAAACCTTCAACTCATCGTTGGGAAAAAAGCTGATAATGGCTTTAACAGGCTTGTTTTTGTGTACTTTTTTAATTGTGCACCTTGGCGGTAACTTACTGCTATTCAGTAACGACGATGGGTTCGGTTTTAATGTGTATGCTAATTTCCTTACGCATTTTCCGCCAATTGAGGTTGTTGCCTACCTGCTGTATCTTTCCATATTGGTACACGCACTTTATGCGTTGATCCTGACTATAAAAAACCGTAAATCACGGCCTATTGGTTACGCCGAAGTAAATAAATCGCCTGCTACGTGGTCGTCAAAAAATATGGGACTGCTGGGATCCATTTTGTTTTTATTCCTGGTAATACACATGTCCGACTTTTGGTTTAATTACAAGTACAGCGACAAAATGGGCTTTAAAGAATACCGGACCGATCTGGCTACCGGCAAAACCCAGGCAGTACCCTATAACCCCACGTCGCCAACTTTCGAAAAATCGGTAACTACTGAAAATAATTTTGAAATTGTAAGGGTTAAAGACCTGCATGCCCGGGTTGCCAATAGCTTCAGCAATTTATTATACGTGATATTTTATGTAATTGCCATGGGCGCGGTATCGTTTCACTTGTTACATGGTTTCCAAAGCGCGTTTAGAACATTGGGATGGGTGCACCGGAAATACACACCGGTTGTTGAATTTATTGGTACTTGGCTGCTTGCGGTAATTATACCGATCGGCTTTGCGTTGATGCCGATAGTTTATTATATACAGAGCTTAAAATAATTTACGAATTACGATTTTAGATTTACGAATTGTTAACCAATTCAAAATCATGAATCGTAACTCTTAAATCTAAAATCGTAAATACAAAAAAATGGGTTTAGATGCTAAAATTCCGGAGGGTCCATTAGAAGCAAAATGGAAAAAGCATAAGTTTAACTTAAAACTGGTTAATCCGGCCAACAAGCGTAAATACGATATCATCGTTGTAGGTACGGGGCTTGCCGGGGCATCAGCTGCCGCTTCATTGGCTGAACTGGGTTATAACGTGAAGGCGTTCTGTTTCCAGGATAGTCCGCGCCGTGCGCACTCTATTGCTGCACAGGGCGGGATAAATGCTGCAAAAAATTACCAGAACGATGGCGACAGCGTTTACCGTCTTTTCTATGATACGATAAAAGGGGGCGACTACCGTGCCCGCGAAGGGAATGTTTACCGCCTTGCAGAAGTATCCGTTAATATCATCGACCAATGTGTTGCTCAGGGTGTTCCTTTCGCCCGGGAATACGGTGGCTTACTGGATAACCGCTCATTCGGCGGTGCGCAGGTATCGCGTACATTTTATGCCCGCGGCCAAACCGGCCAACAGCTTTTATTGGGTGCCTATTCGGCATTAAACCGCCAGATACATCTCGGAAAAGTAAAAATGTACACCCGCTCAGAAATGCTGGATGTAGTTACTATAGACGGTCACGCCAAAGGTATTATCACCCGTAACTTAATAAACGGGAATATTGATACCCATACCGGCCATGCAGTTTTATTGTGCACAGGTGGTTATGGCAACGTATTTTACTTATCCACCAACGCTATCGGTTCAAACGTAACCGCAGCATGGCGGGCACACAAGCGCGGTGCTTTTTTTGCTAATCCATGTTATACACAGATACATCCAACCTGTATCCCGGTAACGGGCGATCATCAGTCGAAGCTTACGTTAATGTCGGAGTCGCTGCGTAACGACGGCCGGGTTTGGGCGCCAAAAACGGTAGAGGTTGCCGAAAAGCTTCGTAAAAAAGAAATTACGGCCGACCAGGTACAAGAAACCGACCGCGATTATTTCCTGGAAAGAAAATACCCTTCATTTGGTAACCTTGTTCCCCGCGACGTGGCTTCGCGTAACGCAAAGGAAATGGTAGATGACGGACGCGGCGTGGGAAGTTCGGGTTTTGCAGTATTCCTTGATTTTGCGGATGCTATTCATCGTTTGGGTAAGGATGCCGTTGCAGCAAAATATGGTAACCTGTTCGACATGTATTACCAGATCACCGACGAGGACCCTTACAAGCAGCCAATGCGCATTTATCCTGCCGTTCACTATACCATGGGCGGTTTATGGGTTGATTATAACTTAAGCACTAACGTGCCCGGCTTATATGCGCTTGGCGAATGCAATTTCTCTGATCACGGCGCTAACCGCCTCGGTGCTTCGGCATTAATGCAGGGCCTTGCGGACGGTTATTTTGTGATACCTTATACTTTAGGCGATTATTTGGCTACGATAGGCCCGAAACCTGTTGATGCGAATCATCCCGCATTTGAACAAACAAAGAGTGACGTGTTAGCCTATATCAACAAGTTGCTTGCACTCAAGGGCACAAAAACGGTGAACGAATACCACCGCGATTTGGGCCATATTATGTGGGAATATTGCGGCATGGCGCGCATCGAAAAAGGGCTTACCAAAGCAAAAGGACTGATCCAGGCATTAAGGGCAGATTTTTGGAAAAATGCAATAGTTGTTGGCGAAAACGAAGAAGTTAACGCATCACTTGAAAAAGCCGGGCGTGTTGCGGACTTTTTAGAATTAGGCGAGCTAATGGTTGACGATGCCCTGATGCGCCGTGAATCGTGCGGCGGCCATTTCAGGCTGGAGTCGCAAACTCCGGAAGGTGAAGCTTTACGCGATGACGATCATTTCGCGTTCGTTGCTGCCTGGGAATATAAAGGCGATAACCAGCCGGAAGTATTGAATAAAGAAGTGTTGGATTTTGAATTTGTTCACCTTACGCAACGTAGTTACAAGTAACAGCCATGAGATATGCTACTTAACGATGTTGTGTTAATAAACTTGTTAAAACAAGCTTATTCTGCTGAAAAGGCGGCGGCTTTTGCATACCAGGGGCACGCGGGATCGGTAAGTAGTGCAGAAGAAAAAATTGCTATCAAACAAATTGAGGTAGACGAATGGAACCACAGAAGTGAAGTGTTAAAACTGATGAATCAATACCAGGTTCCGGTGTCAAAATGGTACGAGATAAAAAATTATTTTATCGGGAAAACCATTAGTGCAGGTTGTTATTTAATAGGTTGGTTTATGCCGTTTTACTTTGCCGGAAACCTTGAAAGCGGTAATGTGTGTGAGTATATCCGGATGAAAAGGCTTTTTAATGCATCGAATATAACAGCACATGATGAAGTGTTATACGAAATGAGCTTAAAGGAAAAAGAACACGAGGTGTATTTTTATAAAAAAATAGAAAACGACAAGTGGCTTCCCTTTTTTGAAAAGATATTTTCATGGGGTAACAAAAGCAAAAATGATATTGATTTAGAAGAGGGATTTAGAATAGAACACACAAATAAATATTGTGAGCATTTCGGGGAGAAGTGAAAGCGCTAATGCTGCAATACAATAAATTTATGAATTCAATATTTCCATATGGAAAATAACAATATGAATCTAACACTGAAAGTTTGGCGGCAAAAGAATGCTGAAACTAAAGGTGCATTTGTAACTTACAATGCTGTCGGAATTTCGCCGGACATGTCCTTTTTGGAGATGCTGGATGTGGTTAATGAAAGCCTGATCCATAAAGGTGACGACCCGATAAATTTCGACCATGATTGCCGCGAAGGTATTTGTGGTATGTGCTCGCTGTATATCAACGGTCATCCACATGGACCTAAACGAGCTATTACCACTTGCCAGCTGCACATGCGCACTTTCCATGATGGACAAACTATAACCATCGAACCGTGGCGCGCGGGTGCATTTCCTGTAATTAAGGATTTAGCTGTTGACCGTGCAGCTTTTGACAGGATACAACAGGCTGGTGGGTTTATTTCGGTAAATACAGGCGGTGTGCCTGATGCCAATGAAATAGCCATCCCTAAAGTAATTGCCGATGAGGCATTTAACTCTGCTACCTGTATCGGATGTGGCGCTTGCGTAGCTGCTTGTAAAAATGCATCGGCCATGTTGTTTGTATCGGCAAAAGTTACGCAACTGGGTATGCTACCGCAAGGACAGCCGGAACGTTACAGCCGCGTACAGGCAATGGTAGCGCAAATGGATGCCGAAGGTTTTGGTAACTGCACCAATACCGGCGCCTGCGAGGCCGAATGCCCCAAGGAAATTAAGATGACCAATATCTCGCGCATGAATAACGATTTCTTCAGCGCGAAGCTATTCCGTGAAGAAGGCGTGCATGACCATGCATCGGGCGAATGATATAATTGTTTAATCTGTAAAGGCTGGGGGAGAAATTTTCCGGCCTTTTTTATTTGGTGGAAGCGTTATTAACAACCAGTTGTTTCTAAATTTTTGCAGCCAATTAGCTGGCCAGTACAAATGAATGCTTTTGAACACGGATAAGCAATTCATCAAGCTCGACGTTGTAGGCTTCGATAGAAAGTTCGCCGTTATTGTATTTAGCCGTCAAAGCTTTAAACTCCTTCACTTTTGATTGGCGGGTGTCTTCTTTATCGATGCTATAAATATCGGCCATGGTACCCGCTTTAGCCATATTCTGCGGTACATCATCATAACGCAGCATATCCTTCAGTGATTTTATTTTTTGCTCGGTTGATTTAAGCATGAATAGCGGCGGTGTCGCCCTGCTTTCGCGTAATATCGTATTAATTTTTACGGTTTGTTTTTTTTCGAACTTTGTTAAAAGTATCAAAACGGCCACGCCGGCCACGATAAAGAACAATACTATTTCCATAACTTATGTAATTAATTCAACTCCTTCCCAACATAAAACCGGGCAAGTGCCCACATCACGATTTCCTGTAATTGGTTTAGTTATCAGGTATTTTAACCCTGATTTATTTTTACGTTAAGCGACGGAAAGAGTTGCGATTTTTAAAGAATAACTTATTAACAACCTTGTAGTTTTTACAACGCTAATTAGAATGCAACCGGTTGCTTTTGTAAAATAAAAGAATAGCTATATTAGCTGATTATAAACATTTTTAACATGTTTAATAATCGCCGCAAGTTTTTAAAGAGTGCTTCTATTGGCACCATAGCCGCTATAGGCATACCTCAAATTGTTTCTGCAGCGCTTGCAGGAGAAAACATCAAAAGAACCCGTTTGGATAAAAATGATATTATTCTTTTTCAGGGCGATTCTATTACCGATTGGGGCCGCGACCACCGCAAAGGTGCACCCAATGATACCGGTGCCTTGGGAAGCGGTTACGTAATATTAACAGCGGGCGAACTACTGCTTAAAAACCCGGATAAAAACCTACAGATTTATAACAAAGGCATCAGCGGTAACAAGGTTTTCCAGCTTGCTGATCGATGGGATAATGACACCCTCGCTTTAAAACCAAATTTGTTAAGCATCCATATCGGCGTAAATGATTTTTGGCACACCTTAACCAATGGCTACACCGGAACTATAGACACTTATATTGCCGATTACCATAAATTGCTTGATCGCACTAAAAAAGCATTGCCGGATATCAAACTGGTTATCTGTGAACCCTTCGGTGTGTCGGGTGTTAAAGCGGTTGATGAAAAGTGGTACCCCACATTTGACCTGTTCCGCAAAGCGGCGCGTGATATTGCAGATGAATATGATGCCGCATTTGTGCCCCTGCAATCCGTTTTTGATAAAGCGCTCGAATCGGCACCCGGTAATTACTGGACGCTCGACGGCGTGCACCCATCCATAGCAGGCGAAGCCCTGATGGCACATGCATGGCTGAAGGCGGTTAGGTAAGTTGAGTAGAAATTAGTTAGAAGTGCTTCTTCTGCGTTTTTGGCTATTCAACTAACCACTAATCAACTAATCTCCAATCTCCACTTTAAGCATTCGGCTTAAAATCGTATCTTTGCGCGCAAATGATAGCTATAAACAATCTTACGTTTGAGATAGGTGCGCGGGCCTTATATGATGAAGCCAACTGGCATATAAAACCGGGAGAAAAAATTGGCCTTATAGGTGCCAACGGAACCGGTAAAACCACCCTTTTAAAAATTATTGTAGGCGATTATGCGCCCACCTCGGGCACCATTTCTATGGCGAAGGACCTTACATTAGGGTACCTTAACCAGGATCTTTTATCTTACTCTTCTGATAAAAATATACTGCATGTGGCTATGGAAGCTTTTGAGCGCCAGAACCAGTTGCATGATGAAATCGAAACCCTGCTGCAAAAACTGGAAACGCAATATACCGAAGACCTCCTCCATAAACTAAGTGATAAACAACACGAGTTTGAGGCTTTGGATGGCTACAACATCGAATATAAGGCCCACGAAATTTTAGCGGGTTTGGGATTTACTGAAGAAGACACCCATCGTAAGCTAAGCGAATTTTCCGGAGGCTGGCGAATGCGCGTAATGCTGGCTAAAATTCTTTTGCAGGCACCTGATATTTTATTGCTCGATGAGCCTACCAATCACCTCGACCTACCATCCATTCAATGGTTAGAAGATTACCTAAAGGCATTTGACGGGGCGGTAGTTATCGTATCGCACGACAGGTGGTTTTTGGATAAAGTGATTAACCGTACTGTTGAATCCCGCAAAGGAAAACTTACCGTTTATGCGGGTAACTACAGTTTTTACCTGGAAGAAAAAGCACAGCGCGAAGAAATTCAACGGGGTGAGTTTAAAAACCAGCAATCAAAAATAAAGCAGGAAGAACGCCTGATCGAACGCTTCCGGGCGAAAGCATCCAAAGCAAAAATGGCGCAATCACGTATTAAAGCATTGGATAAGCTGGAACGTGTTGACGATGTAGATGATGATAACCCATCGGTAAATTTTAGTTTCCGGTTCTCCAAACAATCGGGCAGGCATGTGGTAACATTGGAAAATATTACAAAGAAATACCCGACGATAGATATCCTTGACCACGGCGAAGCCATTATTGAAAAAGGCGACAAAATTGCCTTAATAGGTGCCAACGGAAAGGGTAAATCGACCCTGCTGCGTATTATTGCGGGTGCTGACAAAGATTTTACTGGCAAATCTGAAACCGGCCATAATGTATCGCAAACCTTTTTTGCGCAACACCAACTGGAGGCTTTACATTTAGAGCATACTGCTTTGCAGGAACTGCAGTCATTCGCACCAAAACATACCGAAACTGAG
>CAZZUU010000165.1:0-8420 GCA_964657275.1 uncultured Mucilaginibacter sp.
AACCAATCTCCAACTTTATTCGGCTACCGATCTTGGTGCACTATTGGTTGATGGTTTTGGCGATGGCATCTGGATAGATGCGCCCGCAATAGAGACAAAAATAATTACCTCTACTGCGTTTGGGATTTTACAGGCTACGCGATCGCGCATTTCCAAAACAGAGTATATATCCTGCCCAAGTTGCGGGCGTACATTGTTCGACTTAATGATTACCACCCAAATGATCCGTAGCCGTACCAGCCATCTAAAAGGTCTTAAAATCGGCATTATGGGCTGTATCGTAAATGGCCCTGGCGAAATGGCTGATGCCGATTATGGCTACGTGGGATCAGGCACCGATAAAGTAACCTTGTACCGGGGCAAAGAGGCTGTTAAAAAAAATATAAATTCTGCTAACGCGCTCGACGAACTCATCGTTATAATTAAAGAAGACGGAAACTGGGTGGAACAGGAGGATCTATCGCCTCTGTCGGGATTGTCCTCATAAGCTTTTCCCTGATTTTTCAAATTTTCATCTTTAATTACTAAACATAAAAACTTTAATCATAAAAATATTTTATTGACTTATTATTAAATATCGTATCAAAAGGCCATATTATAAAGCAACCTTCTAAAGACGTGATCGTATAAAGGGTATTGTATTGAACCCATTTAATATGACTTTTTTAAAGTCTCAGGTTGCATTTTTCCAACGCTTTTGTCTTTCGCTTTTTATTCGGCGGATAGCGTTTTTGTTGCTGGTTTTCCCCGCCATCGCTTTTTCACAAGGCCCCAATCTTAAATTCAGTCATATTAGCAGTGAACAGGGGCTTTCAAACAGTACCGTTGAATGTATATACCAGGATAGCAGGGGCTTCATGTGGATCGGCACCAGGAATGGGTTAAACCGTTACGACGGAATAAAGATAACCTCGTACAAAAGCGATGAGCACGATTCAACTTCCTTAACGGATAATTTTATCAGATGCATTTACGAAGACCATAATCACGTTATTTGGGTAGGAACCAATTACGGATTTAATAAATTTAACACCGCTACAAACAATTTTGTACAATACAAATATAAAAACTCAGACCCTAACGCTATCAGTAACAATACCGTAACCAGTATTTTAGAAGATAGCAGGCAAAACTTGTGGATCGGCACGGTAACCGGTTTAAATTTATTCGACCGCAGCAAAAATGTATTTAAACATTTTATGCACGAGCCCAATAATAAACATACTATAAGCGACAACCGCGTCGATTACATCTACGAAGATGCTCATCAAAATTTATGGATTGGATCGAATAACGGGTTAAACCGTTTTAACAAAACCGACAATTCGTTTACGCTATTTGAAAATAAGACAAGTTTAAACGCGAATGCTATCCGAAATATAGCCGGCGACCAGGATGGAAATTTATGGCTTGGCACCGGTCAGGGTGGAGCGGTAAAATTTAATCCCGTTACCAAAAGTTTTACACAATATAAGTATATCGACAACGATCCACGCTCCCTCTCGGGCGATATGGTGGTAAGTTTAACGGCAGATCGAAAAGGAAATATTTGGATTGGAACCGTAAATGGCGGCCTCAATCTTTTTGAGCCTAAAACAAATTCATTTATACATTATCTTCCTGAGCCACAAAACCTGGCGACGTTATCCCAAAAAACTGTTTCAGCAATATTTGAGGACAAGCAAGGTAATTTATGGATAGGTACGCACAGGGGCGGTGTTAACGTTTATATACCAGATGCCTCAAAATTTGAAGTTTACAGGCAAGGGCTTAGTAAAAATACGCTGAGTTTTGATGACGTAAAAACGTTGTGCGAAGATAAGGCGAATAATATTTGGATTGGAACCGATGGCGGGGGGCTAAATTTATTTAACCCAAGAACGAATAGTTTTACGCAATATCACCATTCTGCGGATCCGAAAAGCCTGGGTTCAGAAGCTGTGCTTGACATAATGGACGATAACGCCGGAAATTTATGGATCGGGACCTGGGAAGGTGGCTTAAACCTGATGAACAAAAAAACCGGAACGTTTACCGCGTTCAAACATAACCCTAACGACACTACTTCTATCAGCTCCGATTTTGTTGAAAAATTATATCAGGATAGCCGGGGCAATATTTGGATAGGGACATATTTTGCCGGTTTAGATCTGTTAAATCCGCGCACACACAAGTTTACCCACGTAACCAAAGGGGCCGACGCAAATAACGGTATTAGCGGCACCAACGTTATTTCTATAACGGAAGATAAAAGCGGCAATATATGGTTTGGCAGCGATGATGGGGGCTTAAACAGGTATAATTACGCTACTGGTAAATTCGCGCATTATTTTAACGACCAGGCTAGTAAACCCGACCTTCGCGCGCTGTTTGCCGATAGTAAAGGCAGGGTTTGGGCCGGCCAGGCAGGATTATACCTCTATAATAAACAACATGATAATTTCGAGTTGTTTACCCAACAGGGCGAGCTCGCACATGAATTTATTAAAGGAATAACAGAAGATGAAATCGGAAACCTATGGATATCAACATCAAACGGACTGATAAGGTTAAATCCAAATAACTATAAAGTTAAAAAGTTTAATGTTGGCGATGGATTACAGGGAATGGAGTTTGAAGCCAATGCCGTTTTAAAAGCTAAGGATGGTAAAATGTTTTTTGGTGGCGTGGCAGGGCTTAATGGTTTTTATCCCAAAGACATCAACTTAAATACATTTGTTCCCCCGGTTTATATAACAGGTTTCCAGATCTTCAATAAAGACATTTTTCCTGCAAAAAAAGGCTCTCCCCTCGTCGAGGATATTAGCCTTACCAAAGAAATAAACCTTGACTATACACAAACCGCAATAGCCTTTAATTTTGCAGCCCTTAATTATGTCATTTCGGCAAACAATAAGTATACCTATAAGTTGGATGGCGTTGATAAAGAATGGATTGATGCAGGTACAGATAGAAAAGCAAGCTATACAAATTTAGACCCCGGAACTTACGTTTTTCACGTAAAGGCATCCAATAATGATGGTTTCTGGAATGAAAAAGGTGCCACTGTTACTATTATTATAACACCTCCGTTTTGGGAAACGTGGTGGTTCCGATTAGGTATCGCCTCCCTCGCGGCTTTATGCATTTATCTTTTCTATCGAAATAAAATAAACAGCATAAAACGCCAAAAAGAAAGGCTCGAAATGCAGGTAGCCGAACGGACGATCGAAGTTGTGCAGAAAGTAAAAGAGCTGGAAACCCAATCAGACGAATTGCAATCAGTTAATGAGGAGCTGCAGGTGCAATCAGAAGAACTCCAATCCCAATCAGAATACCTGGAAAAGTTAAACGAAAAGCTCCAGGAACAAAAAGAGCAGGAACAATTGGCCCGGCAGGAGGCTGAAAAAGCCAACCAGGCAAAAAGTATTTTCCTGGCTACAATGAGCCATGAGATTCGTACCCCCATGAACGGGGTTATCGGGATGGGTTCCCTGCTTTCGGAAACCGACCTCGATAGTGAACAAAGGGAGTATACTGATACAATCATTAACTGCGGCGAAAGCTTGTTGAGCGTGATTAATGATATTCTCGATTTCTCCAAAATCGAATCAGGTAAGATGGAGATCGAACAGGAAGATTTTGATCTTCGGCACACAGTTGAAGAGGTTATGGATCTTTTTTCACAGCGCGTAGCACACCAGGGGCTTGATCTGATATACCAGATCGATTTTGACGTTCCGCTTTACCTCGTTGGCGATAGCTTACGATTAAAACAAGTGTTGATTAATTTAATTAACAATGCCATCAAGTTTACTTCAAAGGGCGAAGTTGTTGTTAACGTATTTGTAAACCCTCCCATCGAAAATGACGCAATCGAGGTAGGGTTCAGCGTTAAAGATACCGGCATCGGCATAACAGAAGATAAGCTTTCGGGTTTGTTTAAGGCCTTTAGCCAGGTGGATTCATCGACAACCCGAAAATATGGTGGCACTGGGTTAGGCTTGGTGATTAGCGAACGGCTTGTTAATTTGATGGGAGGCGAAATATCAGCAAAAAGCGTATTTGGCGAAGGGTCTGTATTTAATTTTACCATCACAGCCGGAGTAAGCAAAAAAATCCCTATGGCTTCATTAATGTGCGATAAAGGCAGCATGGCCGGCAACCGGGTATTAATTGTTGATGACAACCGGACTAATCTTACTATCCTTAAGGCACAGCTTGAACACTGGAAACTCGAACCTGTGATAGCATCGTCTGGCCGGGAAGGATTAAAAATATTAGCATCCGACAAAAATTTTCAATTGGTAATTACTGACATGGAAATGCCGGAAATGGACGGCATAGGCTTTACCAATGCTATTAAACTCAAAAACAGTGAGATACCTGTAATTATGCTGAGTTCAATAGGTGATGAAACCAAAAAGAAATTTCCGGGTTTGTTCTCGTCAATACTAACCAAACCGGTTAAACAGCATAATTTATGCAATAGCATACAATTGGCAATTAACAAACACAGGGAAGTAGCCGTGCATGACGATAAGTCAAAACATATCCTTTCTGAAGATTTTGCCCAACAATTTCCGTTACGGATACTAGTGGCTGAAGATAATGCCATCAATCAAAAATTAATAATGCGCATCCTGACCAAACTGGGCTTTGAGCCTGATATGGCACAAAACGGAGTTGAGGTTTTGGATAAGATGGAACAGCAGCTATTTGACGTGATATTAATGGACATCCAGATGCCCGAAATGGACGGTTTGGAAACAACGGCGGCAATTCGCGCCCGCACCTGGCCGCAACCGTTTATAATTGCCATGACGGCAAATGCCATGTCGGAAGATAAAGAGATCTGTCTGCAGGCTGGAATGGATGATTATATTGCCAAGCCAATGAAATTACAGGAACTGGTAGACATGCTGAAAAAAGCGGATGCTTCCATTTTAAAATAGCGAAGGACAGGCTTTCATCGGTTCAGCTTAACCCCTTCTTAATTTCCGGTTAATATATCTTTTATAAACTAATCCTTTCCCTCTTTTTGCGTTAGTCTTCAATAAAAAATACTATTCCTCAATCCCCAAAATAAAGGTATTTTTGCCCAAATTTTTAGCGGGATGAACAACGTAAAAGTAGGCCTGGTGCAAATGACTTGTACCGCCAGCAAGCAGAAAAATTTAGATAAAGCAATTCTTAAAGTAAGGGAAGCGGCTCAAAAAGGCGCTCAAATTATTTGTTTGCAGGAACTGTTTACTTCGCTTTATTTTTGCGACATTGAAAACTACGATAATTTTAAACTCGCAGAATCTATACCCGGCCCGTCGACAGATGCACTTTCCATCGTAGCCAAAGAACTGAATGTAGTGATCATTGCCTCCTTATTTGAAAAACGTGCCGCCGGGCTTTACCACAATACAACAGCCGTTTTAGATGCAGATGGCACTTATCTTGGCAAGTACCGCAAAATGCACATCCCTGATGATCCGGGCTTTTACGAGAAATTTTATTTTACACCCGGCGACTTAGGCTACAAGGTATTTAAAACCAAATATGCCAGCGTAGGCGTATTGATATGCTGGGACCAATGGTATCCCGAAGCTGCCCGCATAACGGCATTGATGGGGGCCGACATCCTGTTTTATCCAACCGCCATAGGTTGGGCAACCACTCAGGACGAAGCAACCAATACTGAGCAATATAATGCCTGGCAAACTATTCAACGGTCGCATGCTGTTGCTAATGGCGTACATGTGGTAAGCGTGAACCGTGCCGGTGAAGAAGAGGGCTTGAAATTTTGGGGAGGCTCATTTGTTGCCAATCCTTTTGGCACAGTTTTATACCAGGCGTCGCATCATAATGAAGAAGTTATCGTACAGGAACTCGATCTTGATAAATCAGACTATTACCGCAGTCACTGGCCGTTTTTACGTGACCGGAGGATAGATTCATATGAACCGATTACCAAACGAATGTTGGATGAGGAGTAGTATCAGTCTATGGTCGATGGTCCATAGACCATGGTAAGAATTTAAGTTCAACCTACATTTCTTACACACAATGGCAGAAATTATATTTTATTATGGCATTCAAATTTGAGAATCTACAGGTTTGGCAAAAGGCATTGGATTTATCTGATGAAATAAATATATTATCGAAAGATTTTCCTAAAGATGAATTGTTCATTTTAACGTCTCAAATAAAAAGAGCAGCAGACTCTGTAGTACTCAATATCGCAGAAGGTTGCACAGGTCAGAGTAATGCCGTATTTAAAAACTTTCTCAGCTACGCCCTGAGATCGCCAATTGAAGTAGTTTCTTGCTTATTCATGGCAAAAAGAAGAAAAATTATTGATGACAGTGATTTTCAGAAGTTATATGAGGAATATCAATCGCTAACAAAAATGATTACCGCTTTGAAAAATACCTTATGAACCAAAAATTTACCATAGACCATGGACCATCGACTATGGACTCTACTTCCTTACCCACCGGCTTCCACTTCCCCGCCGAATGGCACCCCCACACTGCGACGTGGCTAAGCTGGCCGCATAAGGAAGAATCATGGCCCGGTAAGATCGACCTGATTTATCCAAAATATTGCGAGTTTATAAAGGTATTAACCGAAGGCGAATTGGTGCGGATAAATGTTGCAAATGAGGAAATGGCGGCCTTTGCCAAACAACAGCTAATGGTAGCCGGTGTGGATTTACACCGTGTTGAATTTTTCAAATTTCCAACTAACGATGCTTGGTGCCGCGATCATGGTCCGGCTTTTTTGATCAATCCTGAAACTAAACAAAAAGTAATTGTTGATTGGGGCTATAATGCCTGGGGTAATAAATATCCGCCATTCGATCTGGATGATGTGATCCCCACCAAAATCGGACAGCATTTTAACTTACCGGTTTATCATCCCGGCATTGTGATGGAAGGCGGGTCAGTCGATTTTAACGGTAAGGGAACGGTTCTAACCACCACTGCTTGTTTGCTCAACAAAAACCGCAATCCGCAATTAAACCAGCAACAGATTGAAAGCTATCTGAAAAATTATTACGGCGTTGAGCAGGTTTTATGGCTTGGCGATGGCATTGTTGGCGATGATACCGATGGCCATATTGATGACATTACACGCTTTGTAACCGAGGATACCATTGTTACTGTTGTAGAACAGAATAAACAGGATGAAAACTACCATATCCTGCAGGAAAACCTTAACACATTGAAGACTATGCGCCTGTTAAACGGTAAGCAACTTGATATTATAGAATTGCCGATGCCGGATGCCGTTTATTACGACGGCCAGCGCTTACCGGCCTCGTATGCCAACTTTTATATTGCTAATGCCGGCGTGATGGTGCCCACCTATCGGTGCTCTAAAGATGAAAAGGCCCTTGATATTTTACAAGCCTGCTTTCCAGAACGTAAAGTTATAGGGATCGATTCAACTGATATTATATGGGGGCTGGGTAGCTTCCATTGCCTGAGCCAGCAAGAGCCGGAGATTTAATGTGCGAATTGCAGATGAATTAATTTAAAAAAATAGAGAGACTTAAGTTTTTGAAAGGTAAATCTGATTGAACTTTTCTGATTTTCCCAGCTTCTCAATCCCTCTCTATAAGGCAAACTGCATAAGCAACAACGCCTTCCTGGCGGCCTATAAAGCCTAATTGTTCGTTGGTGGTAGCTTTAATGGAAATATCATCTTCGCTGATTGCGGTTGCATTAGCAATATTGCTTTTCATCGCAGGGATGTGCGGATTTATCTTCGGCTCCTCCAGACAAACCATCGCGTCGATATTACCTATTTGCCAGCCTTTTTCTTTCAGCAGTTTCATAACATGCTGCAGCAATATCAGGCTGCTTATGCCTTTCCAACGTTCGTCTTTATTTGAAAAATGATAGCCTATATCGCGTAAGTTGGCGGCCCCTAATAGCGCATCACAGATGGCATGCAACAGTACATCCGCATCCGAGTGGCCAAAAGCTCCTGCGTGATATTGTAAATTAACTCCTCCTAAAATAAAGGGATGCTGCTCTTTTAACTGGTGTACGTCAAAGCCAAAGCCGACTTTTATTTTACCCATTATCGTTTTTTTGCGTTTTTATCGCCACCAAAGTTAGCAATCAATGTAAAACGCAGGGTATTTGATAAAGCACTATTTTGCTGGCTTGCTATAATATACGAAAAGTCGAAATTATAATCAGCGTATTTGAACCCAACACCAGCGGTCAAATAATGCGCGCCGCCTGAAAAAGAGTTATTGGGATTGTTAGGGTTTTCATAAAAATATCCAAGCCGTATCGCTAACGCCTGATTGTACCAATATTCAAATCCGGGCGAAAAGGTTATTTCCTTTAACGTTCCCGAAAACCCATCGGGGGCGTCACTAAATGAACCGAAAATCCCGGCGGGTACAGAAACATTATCATCTTTACCTTTTA
>CAZZUU010000166.1:0-8394 GCA_964657275.1 uncultured Mucilaginibacter sp.
AAAAACATTACGATTTTTTGCAGGTGAAAATTTCCACGGGAGCCCTGTACGCTTCCGGAAGCTGTCAGCCCGGTGAATTTTCACCTGTTTACCATTATAAACTGAGGTATATTCCGGGTAAACCGCCAAAGGTTTACCCGGTTGAGCCGGTAATCGCCTATAGCCCCGAAATTCATTTGTATGCGGACGATAACCGGCTATGCCTTTACTACCCAAGTGACGAAAGCTGGACCGATCAGACCCGGCTATACAACACCATTATTCCCTGGACCCATGAATGGTTCCTGTTTTATGAACTTTACTTAATCACCGGAAAGTGGCTTCACCCCTACGTGGAGCACAGAAGAATATAATTTACCATGGAAATTAAACCCAGCATCTTTATCGGTTCATCCAAAGAGGGATTAGCCGTAGCCAGACTGATCGGAACTGCCCTGGAAAGCGAGGCCGAAATTAAGCTCTGGACCAATGCTTTTGATATTGGCAAAAGCAATTTTGATAACCTGGCCGGCCAGATCGCATTTTACGATTATGCGATTCTGGTAGCTACGGGTGATGATATGATCCGTTCCCGTCACAAGACGGCTAAAGGAGCTAGAGATAATGTTTTATTTGAATTCGGTTTGTTCGCGGGTGGCCTGGGCCGCAGCAGAGTATTTTACGTCATGGAAAATGGCATTAAATTACCCAGTGATCTTGCTGGTATTGGTTTGCCGGTGTTGCCCCTGCAATCCAGTCCCCTATTTCAGGAGGAATTTGACAAGATCATTGCCCGGATACAAGAGCATATCGCCGGAAAAGAAAGGACTTTCGATCTGGGTTTTCTGCCTTCCACGGCTATCGCCTATGGCTATTTCACTAATTTCGTGGAACGCACGGTGCGGCGCCTGCTGGAAGATAAAGCGGAGGGAAAAATCTTTCATTTGCAAAACAATACAACGTTCACCATTAAAACATTGCGGTTTACTGTCCTCATTCCGGACGATCTGGCCGACGACATGTTCAATAAAGTAAGGTCCAAGCGCCTTAAGCATGGCTGGCAGAGCATGAAGGTCGATCCTAAAGATGTCCGCGATTATGATTTTTCAGTTGATATATCAAAGGCGGCCGACGGGGAATTGCATCTGGTAGACATTCCCTTAACGCTCAACGCACTGAATAAATCGATAGAGCTTTACGCAAACCGTCAGCATATCGGTAAAAATGCCAGAGAAAGTTTATTGGAGCAAAGAGAGGTCAGGAACTTTAAACGGACGCTCGAATACCTGATACAAAGCGCATCATTAACGAAAGATATTGTCCAGGTAGAGGTAGTCAGTATCTGACATAACCGGGCTAACCCTCCAGTCTGTTCTTCCAGTCCTCGACGATCATGACCATGGCCAGGGTATCCAGTTCGCAATAGCGTAGCAGGGACTCTCGGACGCGCTGTAGTTCCGGCTCCTGCATTTCTGAAAACTGCACTTGGGCATAGGCCATCATGGC
Source organism: uncultured Mucilaginibacter sp. (assembly GCA_964657275.1). Classification (GTDB taxonomy): domain Bacteria; phylum Bacteroidota; class Bacteroidia; order Sphingobacteriales; family Sphingobacteriaceae; genus Mucilaginibacter. Next base: position 1,486 of record CAZZUU010000166.1, read on the forward strand.
GGCGCCACCATCATTCAGATCAGCCTCTTCATCCATCAAAAGTTCATCTAACAGCGACTCATCCACGCCGGCGAAAATCGGTGGCAGTTGTTTGTAAGGATTGATCACGCGTCCCGCTTCATCAAACCTGATCCAGGTATGTTCCCTGAAGTTAAGACTGGGAATTTCTGCGCCGTATATAGGTTGGCTATATTTTTTTTGCAAAAATGAACTGCCGTTTAAGATTGCCGGCAACACATCTTTGATCGAATTAGATCCGTTGGTTTCAGGCGCATAAAAATAGCGTTTGACCCAATCCCAGAGATCGATCATATTGCGTTCCCCGCGCCAGACAGTTGCTGAATCTCCGCTTGACCTGGTGATGGTCTCGATCCAGTCGCATAACTGATCGGTATCGGGATCAGCAGAACGGCGCAATTGCCGGTGGATCGCATTCAGGATCGTATTCTCATGGTTAGAGTACCGGAAAATGCTGCCGTTATCCCGCTCCAGATCCGCTTTCAGCCGCCGGAGGAACTCAAAATTCGGGAAACGGCCGCGTTCCGTGTCCAGCCATTGTCCGACATGTTCGATCCGGCCGTCAGCATGCATCAGGTGATGGGAGAACTGGAAGGCGATCTGTTCATAGGGTCGCCGGCCTGTTGTAAATGGAATCGCGACCGCAGAGGTTTCAAAATCGATAAAATGGAGGGGGTACCGGAGCTGGTCAAAAACCTGCCGTAAATTTTCATGGTCGAAATGTAAGTCCGGTTTTTCTTCGCAGGATTTCAAAACCTGCATTTCCTGCCGGTCCACACGGCTTAGCCTAGCCTCCAGATCCGGTTTGGGTTTCAACGCCTCCAGGTCCGACCGGACGATCTCTTTCAGGAAAAATTTTCGTTCGGCAATGTATTGATCTTTCTTTTTAAAATCCCACAGATCGAGGATATGCGCGCGGGCAAAGTCGTCATCGGCAAAATGCGCCACTCTTTTCCAGCATGCTTTAAACCCGCTGATTAAGCCAGCATTTTCCTGTTCGGGCGACGCCTGGAATTCGCATTTACCACATCTGGCGGCGAGTTTGGCCTGTAACAGGGTGTCGTCCTGATAGCAATCTGCATAGGTTTGTATCCATTGTTTAAAACTCCGGGGATCCTCTTCAAAAAGCGGCTTGTCTGTCATCAGGCTATCGTACAGATCATCTACATTGATGCGGCAAAGTATCTCATCGCCCAGGGCGAATGGTGAGACGTCCCCTACAATTTTCACCGAGGTCCGGTTTCGTTCATCTTTCCGGATTAAGAATTTTTGATTAAGTCCATCAGTGCTTGCCCGCTTACTTTTATCAGCCAGCATCAGGTAGGCGTTTACCTGATATGCCGGATAGGCATTTCTAATGACATACTTTTGAAATACGGCATCATAAACGTAGAGCTTCCACTTGCCGGCAATTCCTTTACTATTGGTCAGGGTATCCGTCGTGCTATCAATTGATTTGGCTTTAACTTCATACAAAAAAATCCGGCTGCCTTTTCTAACGACGACGTCAGCACGGATAAATAAGTTTTCAAACCGGAAAGCCGCCTCGAAAATAACCACCTCATCCCTTTCCAGCAGTGATGCCTCTTTGCCAAAGCAATCTCATAGTCCAGGTCGTCGATCATGACGCCGCCGGGAAAATAGCATTTAGCCAACTCCCCTACCTGAAAACCGCCATGGGCCAAAGCTTCCAGGAATTTATCGTTGATCTTCTGGTCAGGATATTCTTTTTTGCCGGTATAATATAATTTCGTGGAGCACTCCACTGCGAGTTTAAAACGCGATTTGGTCAGGTAACGGGGTGAGGGCATTATTAAAGGTACGCAGGTTTATTTAAAAACACCCCCCGTGTTTTCACGGTATTTTAAGATGAAACATGAACGGAGGGATCCTGATCCGCATCACAGGCACTCCGAAACTTCAGTGAATGTTGTAAGATTATTGAAGGCTACGCCGGCACTATTTTCCAAAACGGAAACCCACGGTTTTGGGTTCCGCATTTTCAACGGCGATTCCCTGGATGTAGAGTTGATCATCGATGAGTTTGTAACTGATGGAGGCTTCGTCGATTTTATAGTTATCGGCGCTGAACAGTTCTTTAACGGGGTCGAGGATCGTTTTGCGGTCAAAGCTTTGGCTTTGTTTCAGGTCATCACTGCTGGGTTTAAGCGTCACAGTGGGGACTTTATAAGAAAATATTTTGGCGTTCATTTGGATTGGATTCTGGTTAGTGGCCTTTAATGAGGTAGCCGATGATCAGTCCCAATAAGATGGCAATGACGATGGCAACCCAGTTAATAGATGATTTTCCGTCCATATTGGACAATTGTGTTTTATAGTTATTGATTTGGTCGTTGAGAACGGTAATGCGTTCGTTTTGCAGTTTTTGTTCTCCGGTCAGTTGAGAATTGAGCAGGGCGATCTTTTCCTGGTAGACTTTCTCCAGGTCGGTTGCAGTTCTGATGCGGAGTTCTTCGTTGTCTTTAAGTTTCTGGTTTAGGTTGGCGATCTCCTTCTGGTAGCTAGCGGTAAGCTGGGCTTTAACAGAATCGATGAGTCTGGCTTTGGAGTTTTCGAGTTCTTCGACGGTATGATTATAGGTATCGTTGAGGAATTGCCCAAGCTCGGAGGGAGTGATAAATGATTTGTCGGCTACTTTTTGCAGCAGGGTGACGTCATCCTTATGGCCGATGGCGGTTACAAATAAGGAGTTCAGTTTGACGGCGGTTTCGGCAATCGGTAATTTGTTAAAGATTTCGAGGTTCTCCCCTCCGCCCCTGGAGATGACGATTAGGCCGTAATTTTCCTGGTTGAGCCGGTTGAGTGTGCTGAGGATCTCCGCCTCGGAACTGAGGTTAATGCGGTGAAAACTGAGGTCGTAGAATCCTATGGATTCTTTGAGCTGGTGTTTGATGTCGTTGTCGATAATGCCGGTCTTACCGATAATGACGCCTATTTTAAAGGGCTTTTCCGTGATGATCTGCTCTTTCAGCCAGCCGTAAACGTCCCGGTAACCCGTGTCAGCTTTGGCCTGCAGGACTTCGTTCTTTTTGATATCCTCCTCCGAATACTTGTTCTGCGTTTGTTCGAGCAGGTCGGTGACGGTTAACTGGACCTGTATACTGCCGGCATTATTGACGATACGTTTGGTAATAAAGCCGGTTACGGTAATGGTTTTGTTGGGCTGCAGTTCATTCCGGATCAGCGGGGGAACCAGGATGGTGATCTGCGCGTCTGATATTTCGTCGCGGAAGGTATCGTAATAATAACCGCTGTAGAGTGCCCCTTTTCCCTGCAGGTAAATACCTTTAAGCTGGATGAGCCTTTTGGTCTGGTTAACGGAGATGGCATTATTGAACAGGTTCAATACAGCTGCGGGTGAATAGGTGACCAGGTTGTTGCTTTCCGTTTCCATCGGCGATAAAATTAGAAAATAATCCGGTGTTGCTGACGGGCTTGAAAACAACAAGAAAAAACAAAAATGGGAACTCAAAAAGGGCAAACAAACAACCCAAATGGAAGACCTTTAGGCAAACAAAATAAAGTAACCCAAAAGGTTAAAAATACTTTTTCAGCATTATTGAGCAACAATTTGAGCAAACTCCAATCTGACATAGACCAATTAAACTCCAAGGATAGAATATACGTTTTATTGCAGCTTGCCGAATTTGTTGTACCTAAACTCAGTCGGGAAGAAAATTTGAACCTAAATATGAATTTGGATGACAAAGATAAGGTTGTTATTTATTTGCCGGATAACGGACGCGGGTAAGTTACTTATTGATGTTAAATTTAAAAAATTGGTCCAGATCAACCTCTAATGCATTTGCAATTCTCAATAAGGAGATAAGGGTTGTATTAACCTCTCCTCGTTCGATTCTGCCTAACTGCCTGTATTCAATGTCAGCTTTGTAAGAAAGGGCCTCCATACTCATTCCTTTGCCTTTACGGACTTGTCTTAGGTGCTTGCCAAACTCTTTAAGAAAAATATCATAGTGCTTATTATCCACACTACGAAGCTGAATTTTAGCCTTTATTAAAATTAGGTCACAAAAGACCTATTTCTTATTATTGTATAATTAAATTTAACCAGGCAAGAAACCCTTTAATTAAACTGATATGGATTCGATTTTCATTGGTTTATGCATAATATCCGCGATTTGTATAATTGTTGCATTAGCCCCTGATTTAATTAAGACAACAGATAATGGAAAAAAGTTAAAAAAACAACTTGTAGTTATTGGCATTGTAGCGGGGTTCCTTGCCTATATCATCAGCCCTGGTCATCAAGATTTAGGAACAACCGTTGTAAAAGCAGCTAAGACAAAAGAGGATGCTATTGAAATAGCACAGGCATTTATTCAAAAGCGTTTAATTTCGCCGTCTACCGCAAAATTTGCATCCGATACCGAAACAACTACGGAAGACATTGGTGATAGCACTTGGGTAGTAAATAGCTACGTGGACTCGCAAAATTCCTTCTCTGCAATTATAAGGACGTCTTTTGTCGCGAAGGTTAAATATAAAGGAAGTGAAAATTGGCAGTTGGTTGATTTAAATACGAAAGAATCAAATGAATAATGGACTAAAGAAAAGTAACATCCTAATATAAATTATGAAAAACTTAATACTTATCAGCATTATGGCACTAATGAGCTTAAAGCCTAAAGCGCAAGACACTTTAAAAATCCCCACTAAAGATGGTAAAATATTTTATGAACAAATTGTAGACGTTCCGAATATGGCCAAGGAGAAGCTATTTAAAAATGCAAAAATGTGGTATGTGGAAAGTTTTAAAGATTCTAAGTCTGTAATACAAAATGAAAATCTAAATGATGGAAATATTACAGGCAAAGGAAACACGCAATTTACTTGCGGAAAATCTTTTACACCCGTGGCTGAAACGGCATATTTTACCATAGCAATCGATATTAAGGATAATAAGTATCGCTTACGGATATATGACATAGTTGGTGACCGTACAAATTGGCAAGAAACCTACGATTATATATTGGTAAAAAACAAAACATTCATGCGATCTATGTACCTGCGTTATTTAACCCAGTTTGATGCTGAAATAAAAAGAATATTTCAATCAATTAATACCGCAATCGTTAAGAACGATAATTTTTAGAATTTATCTACTGGATTTACTCCCTAAACAATATTATAAACGTTGGTTGTGTGCAAATTGTGTGCAATTAAAATAAAAAAGCAATCACGAATAAACGTAATTGCTTGATTATCAAGTGGAGAATATTGGAGTCGAACCGATGACCTCTTGCATGCCATGCAATTATTAAACGCCTTTATTTTTTAACAATCTTTGTTTAAGCGTCTGCATATCCTCTTTAAGTTTTCTTTCCACAACTTTTGCATAAATCTGCGTGGTGGTAATTTTGGTGTGCCCTAAAATTTTACTTACTGTTTCGATCGGGACCCCGTTAGAAAGTGTAACAGTAGTCGCAAAAGTATGCCTCGCTATATGAAAAGTTATGTTTTTCGTGATGTTACACAGGTCAGCGATCTCTTTTAAATAGCTGTTCACTTTTTGGTTGGAAATCGTCGGGAAAACCCGGCCATCTGATAATGACCGGATATTGTTTTTATATTTATCCAAAATGCTGAGCGCTTTAGGTAAAAGCGGCACATTAACGGGGATAAGTGTCTTTTCCCGGCAGGTCCGTATCCAGCGTTCCCCATCGTTTCCGGCGATGATGTGATCCTGTGTTAAATTGATCATATCCACATACGACAAACCGGTATAACAGCAGAATACAAACATATCTCTGACCATATCCAGTCGCCCGATAGATAGCTTCTTGTTTTCCATGTCCGCCAATTCTTTTTCTGAAAGCTGCTCGCGGTTGACTTTGAGGATTTTTAATTTATAGGCAGCGAATGGATCGTTAGTTATCCATTGCAGATTTATGGCGAGGTTAACCATTTTTTTCAGCCGGATGATATGCTTCATTACACCGTTGTTATTTAAGGGCTGGTGGTCTTTAGGTTTATGATTGCGGAGGAACACTTCAAAGTCCTTAACAAACTTATAATCCAGCTGATGCAGGTAAATATCAGTCGCTTTAAATTGCGCTTCCAGGAATTTTACCAGGTATCGCTGTGTGACGTAATAATGTTTTAGTGTACTCCACTTTAGGTCTTCGGTCGAAGTTTCGTTGTGGTACTTTATAAGGCGTCCGAGGGAATATACTTCAGCTTCTTCCCCGAGATAGAGGTCTTTGACCGCTTTAGCCGAAAGCATCTTTCTTTTTACCTGCAGCTCCTTATAACAGTTACCAATCGCCAGCCGTACCTCTTCGAGATAGTTGTTAATCGATTTAACTTCCTCTTTATTGCCTTTGGCTAAACCTTTGCCGCCATCCCAGTTCCTGGGGTCGACGTTTTGTTTTAAGGCAATGTAGGCGCGCTGTTTGTTTACGGTGACGCAGGCGTATATGGGTTCTTTGCCGTCCTTTTCCTTGTCCGGGCGGGTGGTAAAATGGATACCGAAGCTTTGTGATGTTTGCATAATTATTAATTTTTAAGTTAAAAACCACTGATAAACAACCTGTTAACGGGCAACAAACAGGTAACAAAAAGGTAACACAAATGCTGCCTAAAACGATCGGCTTTTACAAACTTTCATCGCTGTAAACGACTGTATGTCAATTCGTTGAATGGGTTTGTGTTACCTAAGTTAAAAACAAAAAACAGGTAGTCGGATAGGTAACGAGAACTTTGGTTTTCTTTGAGGTTGTTGAGGGTATAATTTATGAAAAAACCCTCTAAATCAACGATTTAGAGGGTTTTCGAAAGTAGCAAATTTCCACTTTGTGCGCCCACCTGGGCTCGAACCAGGGACCAAAAGATTATGAGTCTTCTACTCTA
>CAZZUU010000167.1:0-8371 GCA_964657275.1 uncultured Mucilaginibacter sp.
GATCTGTAGTCGCCTTCAGTTTGATAAGCGTATTTAGCAACAAACTTACCAGGCTATTTTGGGCGTTTCCCCGTGATAGAACGGGGCCAGGCTTTCCACTCATACGCCGGCAGGCCTTAGGCGCGGGGCGGGATCCGTTTCAATCCTTAAACTGAGGGAAATTCAGTTTTATTAAATCCTATGTCTTTGGTGTATAAATTTGCCTAGTGAATAATGGTTTAATTTCCTTTTTGAATGAGTTTATTATTTATGAACTTTCTACTCTTGGCCTTGTCAAATAAAATGAAAATACAAAATGGAAAAACGACAACAGTTTCTATTATTTGGGCGATGAAATAATTATTAGATCCTTTGGCATTATATAACAAAAACCCCAAAAAGCAATACGAGCTCAAATAAAAGATATTTAGAATAATTAAAATATAATATTGGGCACTTTTGGGGGTTAGCAGATATTCTTTTACTACAAAGCTCTCCCAAAATGATATATGATCATCAGCCAAATCATTTATTTTTTTCTCTAAAATTTGGCAATAGGCCGCCAAAACATTTAATACACTTTGCTGCGAAAAATTGAAAAGAAAAATAACAAACTCAATTTGGACAATAATGAATATAATAGACGGGTCACTTGTGTTCAAAAATTTGCCATTTATCTTTGGTTGACCAAAGTAAAATCCAACAAAAAGAACAAAAATTGTTACGAATGAATACAAGCTTGAAAAAATCGTCTTTAGGTATAATAAAATTTCTTGCCTAACTATTTCTTTCTCTTTAATCAAAAACTCAATTTTTTCATTTGGTTTTAGTGTCATGATTGGTTATAGGTTTACACTAAGTTAATAGTAACTTTTGCAAAATCAAAGCCTTGATTTTAACGTTGTGCTAATACAGGATAAAAGTAACCCATGATAGATATCGGTTTCTTAATTATATTTATATTCTGATTGCGAATTTATTGCTGGCACTATATGAGAATACGGGTATTGAGGAGCCGAATAAATTACATATTTGATAACCCCGTTATTGTTTATTAATTTACGGGTCTTGTTTATCTCATGAACCTTAAATTACACACCCCTAAACAATCATTAAACAAAGCCTATCTTAAAGAGAAGATTAGCCGAACTGATATTGAGCTTTTTAAAGTTCATTTTGCTGATCTTATTGATAAAATAAATGATAAAGCAGACGAAGAGCACCTTAAATCGCTCGTCACACAATTTCTCACACGTACCTATTACGATCGTTCTCAGCACCAGATAAACCCAATCGGCAAAAACGATTTAGTAATACATACAGGGAAATCCACTACAGACCCTTATGGTGTTATACTGGAAGTAAAGAGCCCGACCAATAAGGGCGAAATGATAACTGCCGAAAAACCTAATGCAAAGGCTATTCATGAACTGATACTTTATTACCTGGAAGAACGAATTGGCCACAACCGTAACGAGCTTAAGCAATTGGTTGTTACAAATATTTACGATTGGTATATAGTTGATGCAAACGAGTTTGATAAAAAAATATACCGTAACACGGTTATAAAAAAATTATATGACCTAAAAAAATCTGACAATAAAGACAATCCGTGGTTTTACGACGAGCTTAAAAAACTATTTAATGCAAATAGTGATTTTAGTCTTGATGCTACTTTTTTTGACCTGCGGGACTATAAAAAAATTATAACGAACAAAAATAGAGAGGATGATAAAGGCCTTATTGCCCTTTATAAAATATTATCGCCTGTACATTTATTAAAGGTTCCTTTTGCAAATGATAGCAATACGCTGCAACCTAAATTTTATTCAGAATTATTACATCTCATTGGCCTTTATGAATATAAGGAAGGCAGCAAAAAACTGATAAGCCGCAAAAAGGATGGCGAACGTAATAAAGGCTCGTTAATAGAGAACGCTATAATACAACTTGATAGTCACGACAAGATTTCCAGGCTCGAGAAACCTTCACAATATGGCGATAACTACCAGGATCGTTTATATAACGTGGCGCTTGAACTGGTAATAACCTGGGTTAATCGCATTCTGTTTCTAAAATTGCTGGAAGCACAACTGATTAATTATCATAAGGGTAACCGGGATTATACCTTTTTAGACAATGAAAAACTGAAGGATTTTGACGATCTGGATAAATTATTTTTCAGGGTTTTAGCGAAAAGAGCCGACGACCGCGATGATGATATACAAAGGTTATTTGGCAAAGTTCCATATTTAAATTCGTCGTTATTTGAGCCGACCGAACTGGAGCATCAAACTCTTTTTATAAATGGGTTAGAAAATTTTGTTTCCTTACCCATAATCAGCTCAACGGTGCTAAAAGATGCTAATGGCAAAACGATGAAGGGGCAACTCAATGCCCTGGACTACCTGTTTGCATTTTTAAATGCATATGATTTTAGCAGCGAAGGGGCGGAGGAAATACAGGAAGATAACAAGCAACTGATAAACGCATCGGTTTTAGGATTGATATTCGAAAAAATAAATGGTTATAAGGACGGCTCATTCTTCACCCCTGGTTTTATTACGATGTACATGTGCCGCGAAACGATACGCCGAGCAGTGGTTCAAAAGTTTAATGAGGCTAAGGGTTGGAATTGCACTGATTACAGCGAACTTTTTGATAAGATAAAAGATAAAAAAGAGGCCAATGCTATAATAGACAGCCTAAAAATATGCGACCCAGCCGTAGGTTCGGGTCATTTCCTCGTATCCGCCTTGAACGAAATTATAGCCATTAAGTTTGATCTGCAGATTTTACAGTACCGTAAGCAAAAAGACGATGATGTGGAGCGCTCTATGCGCGATTATAATATTGTTGTTGAAAATGACGAAATAGTTATAACAGATGACAATGGGAATATTTTTGAATATAATCCTAATAATAAAGAAAGTCAGAAGGTACAAGAAACGCTCTTTCACGAAAAACAAACCATTATTGAAAATTGTCTTTTCGGTGTGGATGTTAATCCTAACTCCGTAAAAATATGCCGTCTCCGTTTGTGGATCGAGCTGTTAAAAAATGCCTATTACAAAGCAGATTCGAAAGAGCTGGAAACTCTGCCAAACATTGATATTAACATTAAGGTAGGAAATTCGCTTATTAGCCGCTTTGCACTGGATGCGGATTTGAAGCAGGCATTAAAGAAAAGCAAATACAGTATTGATAGCTATAAAATAGCTGTACAAACTTACCGTGAAGCCGCAAACAAGGAAGAAAAGCGCGAAATGGAAAGACTTATAACGACAATAAAAAGTGATTTCAGAACTGAGATAAATAGAAACGATCCTAAGCAAATAAAATTAAATCGTTCCAATGGAGAATTATATAATTTATTAAATCAGCACCAATTATTTAGTGAGAGTAAAGTACAAAATAGGGATCGGAAACAAAAACAGGTTAGATTAGAAAAAGAGATTGAAACATTAACCAATGAAGTTAATGAGATAAAAAGTAATAGAGTTTATGAAAATGCCTTTGAATGGCGTTTTGAGTTCCCGGAAATCTTAAATGATGACGGCGACTTCTTTGGATTTGATGCAGTCATTGGAAATCCACCTTATATATCTAATTGGGATTTGTCAGCCAGTAATAGAAAAGTAGTTATATTCTTAGAACAAGAATATAGCCCTTATTTAACTGGACATTGGGACATTTTTGGATGCTTTGTCATAAAAGCTTACCAGCTACTTAAAAGAGCCGGGTATAATTCTTATATATTGCCAACATCCTTTTATAAAGAGAAACATTCAACTGAATTAAGAAGATTTTTTATCGAAAACACATCAATTATTGAGTTAATAGACTTCGATAAAGAACTTGTATTCGACGATGTTGCCAGACAAACGGGCATTTACCTCGTAAAAAAAGACTTAATACAAAATGACACGCTAAATTTAAAAATTGGGTTGAATGATGGTGGCAAAGTAATTGAAAAATCTTTTTTTTCAAGCTTAAAAAATTATGCTTTCAAAACTAATGTGGATTCAATTGATGTTGGCATTTACAAGAAATTAAATCATAACTCGGTTTTATTAGGAAATCTAGTTTGCATAAATACAGGAGTAGTTGCTCATTCTAAAATAGATAGCAATTTAAAATTTACCAAGGATGATGTGGTATTTGATAATTATAAGGAAGGTTTTAAAAAATATATCATAGGACTTAATATTAGTCCATATTCTTTAAAATATCAAAATCATTATATGGATTATGAATCGAAGATAAATCACTTCCATCGTCCAAAGTTTTCTTTGTTATTTGATTCTGAGAAAATTATCGTGCGCAGGATTAGCGGAAAGAACAATCAATTTTATGCTTCGCTAGATACCGATCAATATTATTCTAACGATAATTTGATGCACGTATTATTTTGGAATAATGAGTTATTGAAATTTCAAAAGCCTGAAAACAAATGGGAGATAAAAATAATCCCTGACTTAAGTTTGAAATATATTTTATCAATTATCAATTCAAAACTAAACACCTATTTTTTTAGTAAGTTCTTGAGTACAGACACATTGCAAGGCAGTTATTCGAGTATTTATCCAGAAGACATCAGACAAATCCCAATTAAATTACCAGATAAATTAGAACAGGATAAAATCATTTGCTTGGTTGATAAAATATTAATACTTAAAAAGGAAAATTCGGAGGCTGAAATTGATTTGTTTCTAAAAGAAATCGATCAACTCGTTTACCGGCTTTATAGTTTAACAGACGAAGAAATAAAGATTGTGGAGGGAGCAGCATGATCAATTGGAGTACTATTATAGTATCAGTGATTTCTTTTTCTCTGGGCCTCCTTGGTAATCTGTTTGTTCAATGGGTGTCAGACAGAAAAAGATTGGAAAGAATTGAAGGCGCGCTCAGACTGCACTTACAGGATATAATATTAAAAGAATGTGTAACGATGAAATTAGAATTTAACAGAACGATAGATACGATTAAAAGTATTAGCAGAGAAAGTATAGATTTTAAAGATTGCAAAACATTTGACGCAGAAATTTATAAAGCAAATAATCCATCAGACTATTATAAAATTTACGGTTCAAACGGCAAATTTGGTAAACTCGTGTCAACATATGCCATAATTTCTTTTTTAAAAGATAAGATGCCATTTAAAATTTATTCGAACTATTTAGCAGAAATTGATCAGTGTATTTATCTAGATTTTGTAGATGGTTTAAGTCCAAATCAACGGTTTAGAGAATCAGCACAGTGTGAAAATTTAAGAGTCACTTATATTTCAACTTGTCGGATGCTGATAAATGAAATAGAAATGTTAACTAATTTAATAAACGAGTTTATACAATAATTCATAGTACTTGAATTACGAACATTGACCTTAAATAGTTGAATATATAGTAGTTAACACATGCTAATAAAGTACATCATATAGGAACATGACTAGGATTGAAAAATTCGAACTTATTAACATGATTGCGATAGATCTTCAAATGAGATTTACCTTCGGCGAACTTGAGTCATTTTTAAAAGAATTTAAAATAGATACAGATAATTACCCAAAGCCTAATAGCAAGGCCGTTTGGGTAAAGGATATCTTAGGCAATTCTCATGACAATTTGGTTCGGGAAATTGGGAAAGAACTAAATATAAAGCATAAAGCGCTACAATTAAATGATCCAAATATTGGGAATGAAGCAACTTTTTGGAAACCTGGTCATTTCAAAATATTTATAAGCCATCTTGCAAAAGAGAAATTAAGAGTGACAAAAATTAAAGAATTTCTAGAACCCTATGGTATTTCAGGTTTTGTTGCTCATGAAGATATAGAACCAACTAAAGAATGGGAAGGAGAGATAATTAAAGCACTATTTAGCATGAATGCATTGGTAGCGATCCTTCAGCCTGGTTTCCGAGAAAGTGCGTGGACCGATCAAGAAATGGGAATGGCTATGGGAAGAGGTATTTTAGTAATTCCTTTAAGAGCCGGATTAGATCCTTATGGATTTATTGGTAAATTCCAAGGCATCCAGATAAAAGGCAAAGCATTAGCAGATGTTGCAGATGAAATCTTTAAAGTATTAGTGAGTCATTCAAAAACTAAAAATGAATATATTAGTTTATTAGTTGATTTATTTCTTTTATCGTCGTCAGAGGTCGAAGGAATTAGAAGGGTTAAATTAATTAGTGAAATCGCGAATTTAGATCCAACAATTATTCAAAAGCTACATTCCAGAACGCCGGAAAATCCTATACTAAATAGCCGGAAAATTTTAGATATTTTGAATCAAAATCTTATAACCTATGGTTATTCAAAATTAACATCGGTCAGTTTTAATAGGATCCAAGCCGTGGAAGACGATTTGCCATTTTAATATGTTTTTTACCCCTGCAGGCCCTTCAACCGCCCATGCGCCACATGCTAAGTTTTGATTCTGTCCATATCAAACCACCCCCAACGCACGGAGCCTTCGAGAGAGAAACTCAACCCGCTAATTGGCAAAACCGGCATTTAGTTTTGATATAACACCCGTTCAGGGCTTTAAGCTTTTTGCTTTGCTAACACAGGACTTCGTCGCTGTGTTAGGGGATAACACCCTTTCAGCGTTTGGGCAATGCCTGTTTTTTAGCCCCGAAAGGGCATGATATGTAGGGATGGGAATAGCCCATCGCCTATAGCCCATAGCCATTTGAAAGCATCACCTTCGCACACTAATGATGCAAAAAACAGGGAAAATTATCCCATTTTTTCCCAGACTGTTCCACTACCGGGTGTTAAGCCGCTAATTATTAATCTCGGTTTTTTCATCCGTTTCAACTGTTTCATTGATGTCATGTATTTGTGGAACAGTTGACCGGTGAGTGGTTGATTGAGTTTGAGACGCCATTTAATTATTCCCCTGCAAAGATTGTTTATATTCGTTCGGCTAATTTATCTGATGAGTACAGCACACCTTTCGGCTTTTTTTCACAGTTCCAACCTGGTTTCGTTACCGGCCGCAAAGGAAATTGCCGCTAAGTTTGAACATAAGGAGATCGCAAAAAATCATTTTCTGCTTAGGGAAGGTAAGATAGCCGATGAATACCTGTTGCTTGAAAAAGGGTATATGCGGGCATTTGCCTATGATTTAGCAGGAACGGAGATCACCACTGATTTTTACCGGCCCGGGCAAATGGTTTTCGAGGTGGCGTCGTTTTTTAACAGGACCAGGTCGAAAGAAAACATACAGGCATTAACCGACTGCGAGGGCTGGGTGATTACCTATAAACAGCTGAACGATTTGTTCCATTCGTTACCCGAATTCCGGGAGTTTGGACGGTCGGTACTGGTAAAAGGGTTTGCGGACCTTAAAAACAGGATGCTTGCCACCATAACCGAAACGGCAGAAGAGCGTTACGCAACCTTATTAAAAACCAACCCGGAGATTTTTCAGCATGCCCCTTTAAAATACATTGCCACTTACCTGGGTATTACGGATACCTCGCTAAGCAGGATAAGGGCGGCATTGGTAAAAAAATAAACCGGCGGTTATTTCTTGTCATTTGGCAAGATGCGGCGGTATCCGTTTGCCGTCCTTTGTTTCATCAAACAACAAAACGATGGAACATTTAGCACTTTACATCCCGGTTACCTTTGTACTAACCACCATACTCACGGTACTATTATTATACAAAGCCGGCAATTATTCGAAACCATTAATTATTGTCGCTGTGCTGTGGCTGGTATTGCAGGCGGCGATCGGCCTGTCGGGCTTTTACCTTGTTACCACCGGGTTCCCGCCGAGGTTTGCCCTGTTATGCCGCCAATGGTGCTGGTAACAGTTTTGCTGCTTACTAAAAAAGGCAGGCTATTGATGGACAGCTTCGACGCAAAAACGCTAACGCTGCTGCATATAGTAAGGGTGCCTGTGGAGCTTACCCTGTATTGGTTGTACCTTAATAAAGCGGTGCCCGGCATTATGACCTTTGAAGGCCGCAACTTTGATATCCTTTGCGGAATTACCGCTCCGCTGGTTTATTACTGGGGATATGTAAAAAATACGCTAAGCAAAGGCGTTTTACTGGCCTGGAATATTGCCTGTTTGTTGCTGCTGGCCAATATAGTTATCACCGCCGTTTTGTCGGCACCCTTCAGTTTCCAAAAGTTTGCGCCCGACCAACCCAACATCGCCCTGTTTTATTTCCCTTTTATATGGCTACCCTGTTTTATTGTCCCCGCTGCACTATTTGCACACGTGGTTAATATCAGAAAATTGATCAGTTAGTGATGCAAAAAAACAGGTAAAATTCGCCTTTTTTGCATCATTTGCATCACGTTGCATCATTTACGCGCGTAAACCGCTGATAATCAATACCGGCTGCATCACGTGCATCAACTGCATCATCT
>CAZZUU010000168.1:0-8360 GCA_964657275.1 uncultured Mucilaginibacter sp.
TTTGCTCGTTGGCGATTTTCTGTTTGTGAGCAAGGTTAACTACGGCGCCCGTGTCCCGATGACGCCTGTTGCATTCCCGTTTGCGCACCACACCATGCCACTTATTAATACCAAAGCATATTGGGATGGGATCAAGATACCTTATTACCGGCTACCTGGTTTAAGTGATGTTAAAAAAGGCGATGTGGTGGTATTCAATTACCCGATGGATGCCGATTCGCCGTTTTACAGGCCCGTTGATAAGCGCGAAAATTATATTAAACGCTGCCAGGGCACACCCGGCGATACGTTAAGCGTTGTTGATGCGCAGGTTTATATTGGCCATAAGGCGGCTCCCAACCCTGAGGGCGAACAGATAGATTATACTTATTCCACCAATGGGATGGACATTAACCCACAGGTTTTTGATGAGCTTCATATTTCTATTTATGAAGGCAATACTAATCCTACCATGACGAAGGAGTCTGCCAATATATTGAAGGGCTATTCCAATGTTAAATCGCTGGAGCCGCGCATTGCCCAAAAAGGATCCACCGAACAGGTGTATCCTACAAATCCGCAGCACCCTGTTGGTCCGCCGGAATTATTCCTTAATGGGAAACAGCCGGATTACCGATGGAACGTAGATAATTACGGCCCTATTATTATTCCAAAAAAAGGATGGACTGTAAAGCTGGACAGCATGACTTACCCCTTATATGAACGCTGCATCGGGGTTTACGAGGGCAACAAGCTGAAAGTAGTTGGAAAAGATATTTTTATTAACGGTAAAAAAGCCGATAGCTATACCTTTAAGCTGAACTACTATTGGATGATGGGCGATAACCGCCATGATTCTGACGACTCACGCTTCTGGGGCTTTGTACCTGAAGACCATATTGTAGGTAAGGCATTATTTATATGGATGAGTTGGGATGATAACGCATCTTTCTTCAGCAAGATAAGATGGAGCAGGTTATTTAGAGGAGTGCATTAAGTTGCTACACGCGATCTCCGTCTCAGAATAGTTTTGTTTGGCACAATAATAACATATCGTTTAAATTATTGAAATGAAAAATTCTACCTCTGCGGCAACACTGGTGGTTGGTGTAATCGTAATTTGCACTTTTGCTTTTATGGCCTTTAAACAGGCCCCCCATACTTCTGACCTTTCCAACCAGTTAATTGGTGAATGGAGAAATGTATACGTGAAGCTTATTCTCCATCACAAAAGCGACTCAACCATTACAATGGAAGCTGACAGTTCCAACTGGGAAGACAGACTGAGGATCAAACCTATTCGCACGCATTTTAGGAACGACGGCACTTACTATTCTGAATACAGGAATTTAAAGGACAGCCTGGTAAAAAAACCATCAGGCACCTGGAGTATGAAGGGCGATTCGATTACCATGACCCAGTTAATACCGGATAAAAGTGTCTACAAATTTCATTTAGCCATTACCGGCAACATGGCTACCTTCCATGGAAATATTGATTTTGACGGAGAAGGGATTGATAATGACGAATATGTTGGTATACAGAAAAAGTTTAATCCGTAACCGGCAGAAGGTTTTACTCAAATAAAAAAGGTCTTTTCAATAGCTGAAAAGACCTTTCTGTTTATCGGTTGAGTGAGATTAAACTCTTTTTGATTTGATACGAGCTGCCTTGCCGGTTAATGCACGCAGATAGTAAAGTTTAGCACGACGTACTTTACCGTGGCTGTTTACTTCAATTTTATCAATGTTTGGCGAGTTGATTGGAAATATACGCTCAACACCAATACCGTTTGATACCTTGCGAACGGTAAAGGTTTCGTTGTTACCTGTACTGTTACGTTGTATAACAACGCCCTGGTAAACCTGTATACGTTCTTTATTACCTTCCCTGATTTTGTAGTGTACACTTACAGTATCACCTGCCTTAAAGGAAGGAAGTTGTCTTGTTTCTATCGATTGTTCTTCAACAAATTTTACTAAATCCATGATTTTTAGCTCTTAAAGCGATTTTTAGCCCGTAAAAATCGGATTGCAATTATAGGGATTTTTTTTTATATATAAAAGAGGGTTTTAAAAAATTACGAATTAAGATTTTAGATTTACGATTTAAAGCGTTGGTTCCGAAAAGCCATTTTCAAGAATCGTAAAACTTAAATCTAAAATCGTAAATTATAAGCTCATTCCAGCAAATCAGGTCTTCTCTGCCTGGTTCGCTCAACGGCCTGCTCAAAGCGCCATTTTTCAACCTCGGGTGTATTACCGCTTAGTAATATATCAGGCACCTTATGACCGTTCCAGTCAGCTGGGCGGGTATAAACAGGTGCATCAAGCAAACCATCCTGGAAAGAATCAGATAACGCGGATGTTTCATCAGATAAGACACCCGGTATCAGGCGCACAACGGCATCCACCAAAACAGCCGCAGGCAATTCGCCGCCTGATAAAACATAGTCGCCAATAGATATTTCGCGCGTTACGTAAATATCGCGTATGCGCTGATCGATCCCTTTGTAATGCCCGCACAGGATTATAATATTCGTTTTTATAGAAAGCTGGTTAGCGATCTGCTGATTCAGCGTAACACCATCGGGCGACATAAATATCACTTCGTCATATTCGCGTTCGGATTTTAGCTTTTCAATACAATTAGCAAAAGGCGCTATCGTCATTACCATGCCGCTCCCGCCGCCGTAGGGGTAGTCGTCTACGCTTTTTTGCTTACTGGTCGAATAATCGCGCAGGTTATGAACATGAATTTCGGCAATCCCTTTTTTTTGCGCCCGTTGTAAAATGGAATGTGCAAAAGGACTTTCAAGCAGCCCGGGTAAAACGGTGATGATATCAAAACGCATGAGGCAAAGATATTGTTTAGATGTGAATGGTGTGCAGATTTGCGAATGTGCTGATGTGCAGATTAAAATGATTTGTAGATGGAAGTTATTTAAAACGGCGTTGTATGTGTTTCAAAGGCCTTTGGTCTAATATCTGTTCAATAATCCAATGAAGCCCGAAGGCATCAAGTTCAATTGGGAAAAATACGCAAACTGTATTATCGTAAATGTATTGCGGGGTTATCGTTCTAAAATACTTTGATCTTATTTAACTTAATCAACCCAATCCAACTTTCTCAACGCAATCAACTAACTTTCAATCCAAATAAATCTCCAGCAAGCCCTCGGGCAAATCAACGGTTACAATTTCTCTAACTACGTCAATACCTTTAATGATCTCTTCATTTAAAGGAAAAAGCACTTCGCAGTTTTTAAAGGTAACCGCGGCAATCAACTGTTGCGGATATTGATGTATATCGGTTATTATGCCTAATTCACCTTCATTTTCATCAATCGCGGTAAAGCCTTTGAGATCCATCAATGTAAATTCTGCCTTTTTCTTTTTTGGCTTTAGCTTGTTGGGCAGGTAAATGTTTTTTCGTGCGAGTAAAGACGCTTTTTCAATCGTGTCCACATCCTCCAAAATAAGATACGCGGCATTTTTTTGAAGATACTTTATAGAGCTAACAAAGTATGGAACCAGCTTGCCTGCTATTTCAATAAAAACCATATTAAATTTTACCAGAGCAAGATCTTCAAGGTCTACATACATATGCAGCTCTCCCTTTAAACCTTTCGGCTTTAATATGCTTCCTACACGAAAACAATCGTCGGTTGTCATGATATGATTACTTTAAATAATAATGGCGAAGAACCTGTGGTTGCTTCGCCATTAAATAGCTTTATATTGTAGCCGCTAAATTTATTCAGCGCCTTCAGCAGGTGCATCAGCTTCGGCAGAAACATCAGCAGTAGTTTCAGCAACCGGGGCTTCTTCTTCAGCAGGCGCTTCAATTTCTTCCACTTCCTCAACCGGAGGTGTATTTTTAGCTACTATTGAAGCGGCTTTTGTTTCTTTCTTTTTCGCTTCAGCAGCAAGGGCGGCTTTACGTGCTTCATCTTTTGCAGAAACCAAACCAGTTTTTTTGCCGGTTATCTTTCCGTCTTTCTGGTCAAGCCATTCCTGGAATTTTGCATCAGCTTGTTCCTGGGTTAAAGCACCTTTTTGAATGCCTCCCTGTAAATGTTTTTTGTATAAAACACCTTTGTATGACAGAATTGCTTTACAGGTATCTGTTGGCTGTGCGCCATTATTTACCCAGTCAAGCGTTTGATCAAAATTAATGTCGATAGTTGCTGGGTTGGTGTTAGGGTTGTACGAACCTAAACGCTCAATAAAACGCCCGTCTCTTGGGGCGCGTGCATCCGCTACCACGATGTAGTAAAAGGGTTTTCCTTTTTTACCGTGTCTTTGCAGTCTGATTTTAGTTGCCATTGTTTATTTTTTATGTATTCAACATGTCCCCGGAGTTCTTTCAGCGGGGATGCAAAGGTAAAAAATAAATTCAATTTAAAATGCAAATATTAAATAAATGTAAAGGTTTATACTGTATGCTGAGCGTCACCGTCAATCAAAATTCAGCACAGAACATTGCCTACCCGCTGGATAATTCGGCTTTCAATCGTCCTGCATTGCAAACTTGTTATTAAATATTTTCAAAAATCAATCATATTTCTTATCATAGCATTATAATATCGCCAATATCATCTATTTGTATATTAATTTGGCAAAACATGATACTATTTTGGACACATATTGTATTTGAAACCGATTATTAGCTTTATAATTGCCCGGGGGCAATTAAATTAAACTATGTCCGATCTCATGCTTACTGCATTGAATGTTTGTGTGATAGCCTTCGATCTGGAAGATCAAAAATTTAAGGTTATCAGCCCCCAGGTAAAATCTGTCTTGGGTTGTTCTGCTGCCGACTTCTACGGAAATAACACCCTGCTTTTTGACCTGATTTATGATGATGACCGCGAAAGTGTGAGATCCGTTACCGAAAAACTATTACCGGGAGAAAGTATCGCGCTCAATTACCGTATCCGCATCAACAATGGCCTTATCAAATGGGTGCGGGATAAAAAGTCTCTTATTTACGATCAGCATACAGGTCATAAAACGTTAAAAAGTGTCATCACCGAAATAAATGATGAATCCATCGGCAAATCATCTAACGATCTTAGTTTTTTATTCGAGAACAATCCAACCCCTATGTGGATATATGAAGCATCATCACTTCACATAATGGATGTAAATAAAGCCGCTATTGAAAGCTACGGCTACTCAAGGCAGGAGTTTTTGGGTATGAACATCAGCGATTTGCGACCGTCCGTTGAATTGGAAAAACTCAATAATTATCTTTACCAGACTGATTTCCTGGAATCAGTCAGTCAGGGCTTTAACCGCTCGGGTGTATGGAAGCACCAAACCAAAAAAGGGGAGTTGATATCGGTTGAGATATCAAGCCACTATGTAAACTTTAAAGAGAACGACTGCCGCGTGGTTGTGGCCAACAATGTTACCGAAAGGATACGCTACCAGGAAGATGCCAAACTAAGGGAACAATTCCTGAATTCGCTTATCGATTCTCAAACCAACTTTTTGATAAGATTGAGCGCCGAAGGGAAATTCACCTTTGTTAACAAGCAATTTTTAAAAACCCTCGGATATAAAAAAAGCGAGATTATTGGCAAACATTTTTCCATCACCACCCTGCCCGAAGAAATTGCTCTCTGCCAAAACGCTTTCGTTAATTGCATACAACAGCCCGGAAAAGTTTTGCGGCTTAAACACAAAAAACTCGATAAAGCAGGCGAGATACATGATACCGAATGGGAGTTTATTGCCGTTACCAACGATGAAGGTGCGGTAACCGCAGTGCAAGGCGTTGGACAGGATATAACACGAAAACTGGCCATTGAAAAAGAAGTACAAAAAACTACCGACAAGCTGGATAATTTTATAGAAAGCATAACCGACTCGTTTTTTATACTAAATACCGATTGGCAATTTGTACGTGTTAATGCCGCTTTTGAAAAACTATCCCGAAAAAAGCGCGAAGACTTGTTAGGCTTTGTTATATGGGACCTTTTCCCGATGATATTGGGGACGAATTTTGAAAAATCGTACCGAGAGGCGCTGGAACGAAACATGAGCCTGCAATTTATCGACACCTTCGAATCGGCAAACATGTGGTTTAACAGCACTGTTTATCCTTCATCTGATGGCTTAACGGTGTTTATAAAGAATATTACCGACGAAAAACGGGCACAGGAAGAGGTAATGTGGACCAAATACAGCCTTGAAGCGCTTATTAACAATACTGAAGACCAGATATGGTCGGTGGATAAAAACACCAGGTATGTATATATGAATAGGGCTTATCGCGATAGCATAGCCCAAATAACCGGCAGCGAACCAAAAGAGGGTAGTTTTTCTTATCGTCATGCAGGGTATAGTGAAGAGGTGGTAAACAAGTGGAACGAATATTACCGGAGGGCCCTTGCAGGTGAGCGTTACAGCATCATCAATGAAAGCATTGATCCGGCGACCAATAAAATCCTAAGTTTTGAGGTAAGTTTTAATCCTATTTACAAAACCAAGGGCGATATAACCGGGATAGGTTGCTTTGCGCGGAATATCACCGAAAGGCTAACCACAGAGCGCTCTATAATTGATCAAAATGAACGCCTCCGGCATATTGCGTCGTTGACATCGCATGAGTTGCGCCGGCCTGTGGCAAGTATGCTTGGCCTCATCAATATAATGGACAGGGATAACTTTTTTAACCCTGATAACAAAGAAGTAATTGACCATTTGTTAACCGTGGGTGTAGAAATTGACGAGGTTATTCGCTTGATAGTTGATAAAACTTTTACGGGCGATGTGTCGGATAAATACCGGACACCATAGCGTAAGCTTTCGCTACTTTACCGAACTATTTACGCTGTAATACTTTTCTTTAAGTACCGCAATAAGCACTTCAAGTTTAATAGGTTTGGAAATATAATCGTCCATGCCGGCTCTAAAACATTCTTCGCGGTCTTCTACCATGGCGTTGGCGGTCATAGCGACAATTACGGGCTGAATGGCGAAGTTCTCTCTGATATACCGGGTGGCTTCCAATCCATCCATCTCGGGCATATGAACGTCCATAAATATCATGTCGTAGTGTTGTCCATTTAGCATTTGAATGGCCTCTTTGCCGTTTGTTGCCAGTATGGGACTATAACCTAACTTATCCAGCACCCTTAAAATCATTTTTTGATTGATCAGATTATCTTCAGCCACCATTATTTTAAAAGGATACTGTTTAGCAAAATTCTGATCCAATAAACTGGCGGGTTTAGTTTCTGCTTCTATTTTGTGAACACTTGACCTAAACTGAGCTAATATTACCCGGCTTAAACGCTGTTGCTTAATTGGCTTTGTTAAAACAGCAGCAAACAGCTCGGGATATTTCTTTTTAGTTTCGTCGCCCATTGAACTTAACAGTATAATTGGTAACCGTTTGTCCCTCTCCTTAATAAGTGTGCTTAGCTCAACGCCATCCATTACCGGCATTTGCATATCTGTTATCACAAGGTCGAATTGTTTGCCCGAACTTAATAATTTAAGTGCTTCTTGCCCGTTTTTAGCTATAACAGGGTTAAGCTTCCATTGCTCAAGCTGCATCTTCAAAATTTGACGGTTGGTTTGGTTATCGTCAACAACCAGTATTCTGCGGCCTTCAATTTCGGCCATATTAAGTGCCTCGGTTGTTTGCGCCTGCTCACCAACTTTGCATTTGATATTAAACCTAAATATCGTTCCCGCGTCTGGTTCGCTTTTTACGGTGATTTTGCCCCCCATTAGCTCAACCAAACGTTCGCAAATAGCAAGCCCTAAGCCGGTGCCGCCATATTTGCGCGTGGTTGAGGAATCAACCTGCGAGAAAGCTTCAAATAACTTATCCAACTTTTCTTTCGGTATGCCTATGCCAGTGTCTCTTACCTCAAAGGCCAGTTCAATTTCGTCGCCGTTTAACTGGGTTACTTTGTTCACTCCTAAAAATATTTCTCCGCTATGTGTAAACTTGATGGCATTTCCTAATAAGTTGATTAATACCTGCCTGATACGCATACCGTCGCCAATTAAGTGCGATGGCAGGTCATGGTCTACCTGGTACATCAGGTCAAGCTCCAGTTGCGCTGCCTGGTTCGCAAACAGATCCAGCACCTCTTCAACACATGTCCGCAAATTAAAATCATGAGGGTCGAGCTCCATTTTACCCGATTCAATTTTCGAAAAGTCCAGTATGTCGTTTATTACATTGAGCAATGCTTCGCCGCTGTGCAGTATCGTTTGCGAGTATTCCCGTTGTTCCTGGTCAAGTTCAGTTTCGTTCAACAGCATGGCCATACCAAGTACGCCGTTCATTGGCGTACGTATTTCGTGGCTCATTGTAGCTAAAAATATGCTCTTAGCCTGGTTGGCATTTCT
>CAZZUU010000169.1:0-8351 GCA_964657275.1 uncultured Mucilaginibacter sp.
TTTTCATGGGGCAAAATTCGGCACCGAGAAGGACGAACTGTTACAGCAATGCAGCATATTCGCTTCACCAAGCCGTAATGAGGGCTTGCCTACGGCCGTGCTTGAAGCGGCATCGATAGGCATGCCTTGCCTGGTTACAGAGGCCACCAATACTGGCGACTATATAAGGGCCTATGATGCCGGGATAGTTATCGGCAATACTTGTGCGGGTGAGATAAGCAACGGGCTGCAGCAACTTCACCAGCGTATAACTGAAAATAATTCAAATACCCTCGCCCTAAACGCGCAGAAAATGATTCGCGAAGCTTTCAACTGGAACACCATAGTTGGTCAATTTAATCAGCTATACCAATAATGAAAAGGCTGCATGACCCGGCGGATCACTCCCGGTTTCTAAAAAAAATAAAATGGCTGATGCTGATCGTGCTTTTTTTGATGATCGGCGGTTTTTTTACGTGGAGTGATAATGTTGGCATTACCCGCGTATTAAAAGTGGTAAGCCGCATAGGTATGACCGGCGCGGCGTTTTACCTGCACCAGATGATTGTAAAAGAAGGCGCGGTTCCATCGTTCAGGTGGAAAAACGTGGGATCGCCGTTTCTGTATTTCATATATATCGCCCTTGGCTTTATCTCCTTTTTGTGGAGTACAGACGTGGGCTATAGCCTGTTGCAATGGACAATGGATATCGAAAGCCTTGTATTTGCCTTTTATTTTATGAAATCACTGATGTTGCTGGATGCCTATTTTCCGGGCAACACCATCAAATTCTCCAACCTGATGGGAAACACTGTTTTTATGCTGATGTGCATTTTTGTTGTCGGTATGACCGTTAGCCCGGATACTTTTTTTCGGCTGGTAGAAGGCGGCGATGACAGGCGGCTCGGCGGATATATTATGAACCCAAATGAATTGGGTATGATTTGCGGGTTGGGAATTTCCTGCCTGATCTTTGATCTCTATGATAAGGAAAAACGCCTCTGGACAATCTTTAAAATGGCTATTCTGTTATGGATACTCATTTTAACAAAATCCAGGTCGTCCCTGATCGGTCTTTTGCTGATAGCAAATTTCCACCTGCGTAAGTTCGACAGTAAGATTTTGAAGTATGGCATTTATGTTGCCATCGCAGCTGTTATACCGATTGCGGTAGAAAAACTGCTGATGCGGGAAGGCGGTATTGATGATTTGCTTTCTATGACAGGCCGCGTACCTTTTTGGACAGCGTTAATCACTGAGGGCCTTCCGCGGGAGCCATTATTTGGCTTTGGTTTTATGCGCATCAATTATACCGATACGTTCAGCAGTGTGCACAGTTATACCGCGCATATGACGCATAATACATTTATGCAAGTGTTGATGAATCTCGGTTTTATTGGGCTTACGCTAGCCATTACGCAATTAACGTTTACAGTCAGGGCATTTTTAAAGGAACCCGAACAAAAAAAGCTTATGCTGTTAGGTATCCTTATCCCCGTATTGATAAATTCTTTCACCGAGTTTGGCATTTTCGGCGAAACAAACTATGGCATCCTGTTTTTCCAGATGCTGATCTTTTCCATCAGTATCGATAAAAATGAAAGGCTTTTGCCGAGGGAAAAGATCTACCTGAAACGAAAAAGGCCTGAACTTTTCCAGGGCGAAACACTTGCTTTAATATAGCAAAATCCCATCACTATCATCAGTCTTCCGGGCTTTCCAAAAATTGGAAAGCATAGTCCTGATAATGGATTTTCAACAGGTAAATAAATAAATAACATATTCATTATAAGGCAATTATATCGTTGGCACAATAATAGAAAACCACCATACAAATAAATATATTATGCACCCCGATGTTTCAATATTCATACAATCTTTAAATAAAGCGGGTATAACAGCCGCCGCAGAAAATGCGTCTTTTACCAATAACGTTCGTTGTTATTACAGAAACAACCCCGACGGCACCATCCGCTGGGTTTGGCCGGCATCCGCTAACCAAGCGGATTTTTTAAGATTTTATCATCGATCGGGTTTTCGGCCTGCTTTGTTCTGTTTCCTGGCAAAAATACTTGCCGGCTCATCCATGCTCAGGATATTAAGCCACGGGAACTTCATTGTTTATCTTGATAAAAGATCATTCGCCGATTTTACGCATAACAAGCTTTTAAAATGGGCCTGGTTCGCCGGGACAGTGGGGCCAAACCGAAAATCAATTTTGTGGCATAACCAGGATAGTGTAACCAATAGCAGCTTTATAAAAATTCCGCTTAGCCGAAGGGCCGAAGAAAATCTCGATACCGAAGTACGCTATCTTACGGCTTTGGATAGTTTAAAATTCAAAAATATCGTATTACCCGCCTGCTCGTTTTTGGGTGATTGGTGCCGGCAATTATCAGACATCGGCAAGCACACCAGGCGCACCAACAGGTTTTCGGAACTGCCCCGCGCCGCAATAATGGAATGGCTTACTACTGAGCTAAAACGGCGCGGCTATAATCAATCAAATTTCGCCCGCAAGCTGGATGGCATGTTTGAGCAATTGGGGAGTATAAAGGATGAGCGTATTCCGTCCAATATAATAGAAAACCTGCTGCTGCTTAAAAATAGCAGCGCAACCGGTGAAGAACTGGAAACCACTATAGCGCATGGCGATTTTACACCCTGGAATGTGATGTCGAAAGGTGATCAGTTACACCTGATAGACTGGGAACTTGCGGGCGATGAAATGCCTGTGCTGTTTGATCTGTTCCATTTTGTGTATCAGTCAAATATTCTTGTTGGCAACAAGGGGTACCGGGCCATCCGCGATGAACTGGATAATTTATTTGCAGAACCGGAATGGCATTCGTTTATAAAACAACACAAAATAAATACAACTTTTTGCGAAAGACTGTACCTGGAGTACATCATGGCCTATTATATAAACGTTTATCACCAACAACCCGAATGGCACAAACAGATAACATGGCTGCTTACAACATGGAATGATGCGCTAAACTGGTATCTGTATAAAGGGTCATTCGAATCACCGCGCAGGCTCGTACTGAAGGATCTGGGCGTGCTGTTACAGCGTAAAAGTTACGCCGTGCTTAAATGGATGTATGAAGATTTAGAAACTTTACCCGAAACCTCCGACATCGACATTTGCATGAGTCGTGCAGATGCGAACAAACTATTAAAGGAATTGAAAGGTAATTTGCTGATTGGCGGCATCATCATAAGCCGCAGAAGCTTTATGACCCATGCCGCGATAGTATTAAAAGATGGCAATATGCTTCACCTCGACCTTATACATGATTTCAGGCGAAAATCAATTGTTTTTATGGACGGGGCGCGGTTGCTTAACCGCTCAGTAATCAATAAATATGGTATAAGTATACCAGCGCCCGAAGATGATTTTGTTTATACCTGGCTATTTTACTGGCTCAATCATAGCGACATTCCCGAACGCTACGATCTGTTTTTTAAGTCGTTCGATAAACAGGCACATGCAAGGCTGCTCAGTTCAATTCGTGGCGAGTATGACCTTCCGGTTTTGGATTATGAGAATGTGATCAGCCTTGACAAAAGCTTAAATGAAAAACTGCTAAAAAATCTTTCGCTGCGCGGCGAAAACCGAGGGATAGTACGCCTTGCACATTTATGCGAATACTACATTGATTCTATTAAGAATATCATGACTCAAAAGGGGTTTATAATCACTTTCAGCGGGGTTGACGGCGCGGGCAAAAGTACCGTGATCGAAAACATCCGTAAGCTTGTTGATAAAAAGCTCCGCAAAAAGGTAATAGTATTGCGGCACCGGCCGGGCTTGTTACCCATACTAAGCGCCTGGAAGCACGGCAAGAAAAAAGCGGAAAGCATGGCCGCCAATACGCTGCCCCGCCAGGGGAAAAACAGCAACAGCCTATCATCGCTGCTCCGTTTTAGCTATTATTATCTCGATTATTTGCTTGGCCAATGGTATGTGCAGCTGCGTTATGTAAGGCTTGGGTACGTTGTGATATATGATCGTTATTATTTTGATTTTATTAATGATTCACGCCGTAGCAATATTGACCTGTCTCCATCCCTAACTAAATGGCTGTATAGGTTTTTACTGAAACCCAGGCTTAATTTCTTTTTGTATGCGGATGCTGATGTCATCCTTCAGCGCAAACAGGAATTGGACGGCCCCACAATAAGCAGGCTCACGCAAAAATATCTTTCATTGTTCAATTTATTAAAAAAGCGCTCGCGCAAAGCCAGTTACATACCGGTCGAGAATAATGAATTATCGGACACGCTTGGACTTATCTATATCCGCATTAAAAACCTTCATCAATGAAAAAGCTGGTAGAGAAATTAATACGTTCAAGAAACCCCGCCTTTAGATTTGATCCTTCGCTCAGCCTCGCAATAATCCTGCACTTTGCTTTCAAACAAACAATTGCGGTTTTGATGGGATCGCGATTGTGGCTCCGGTTCAGAGATCCAAAAAAAATGATGTGTGGTAAAGGAGTGCGGTTCTTTTTTCTTTCGAGGATCCGCTGGGGGCGTCACCTTAAACTTGGCGATTTTGTTTACCTAAACGCAACCGGGCGCAAAGGCATTATACTTGGCAATAACGTTGGTATCGGCGCTTACAGCCGACTCATCGTGGCCACATCATTTAACTACATTGGCGAGAGGATCTCCATTGGGGACAATGTGGGCATAGGCGAATTTGCCTACCTGGGGGGTGCCGGCGGTTTACATATCGGTAACGATTGTATCATCGGCCAATATTTTAGCTGTCATCCCGAAAACCATAATTATAACGATACCGATTCGCCTATCCGTTTACAAGGCGTTACCCGCAAGGGCATATATGTAGGAAATAACTGTTGGATAGGTAGTAAGGTAACCATACTTGATGGCGTTACTATAGGCGAGGGTTGTATTATAGCTGCGGGGGCCGTTGTTACTAAATCTTTCCCGGCAAATATTGTTATCGGCGGCGTGCCGGCCAAAATGCTCAAACAACGCATTGTTAATCCGGCCGAACAAATGGCTTTTGAATGTGAGTCGGCATGAATATGAAAAAAGTACTCATTACGGCCTATGCTGTAAATCCTTATAAAGGCTCAGAAGATGCGATGGGCTGGCATATGCTTTTACAGGCGGCACGATATCACAACGTGACAGCAGTTACACGAAAAAACAACCGCCCATCCATAGAGGAATACATGGCGGCACACCCGGAAATGAAAGTGTTGTTCTCAAGACTGTCCTTCCTTTATTTCGACTGGCCGAAATGGGCACTTGGATGGAAAAAAGGACCTGTACTAAGCATGATCTATTATTACGGATGGCAGCTAACACTTGCATTTTGGCTAAAGCGTAAAAAGCTTGATATTAACCTGGTACACAACCTCAATTTTCATAACGACTGGACACCTTCCTTTCTGTGGATATTAAGAAAACCCTTTGTTTGGGGACATGTTGGACACCATCCAAAAATTCCAAAAACATACCTGAGCTCGTTTTATGGACAAAAAGAACTTTATAAAGACCGCTCATTGTGGCTGTTAAAGAATATCTTTTGGTACCTGGACCCCTTCTTATATATCTGTAAACATAGAGCTGATATGGTAATCTGTATGAATACAGAAGCGGTTAAAAAACTCAGGCTGACAAAAAATTATATTATTCATCCCTCGGTTGCCGCTCAACAAACGGAGCCGCAAACCTATTCTGCGCGGGGTACATTTAATATATTATCCGTAGGCCGGTTTGTGCCCCTCAAAGGTTTCGATCTTACTATAAAAAGCTTTGCAAAGTTTTATAAATCGTTGCCCTATGAAATCCAACCGAAAGTTAAACTGACGCTGGTTGGCTCAGGGGTTTTTAAGAAATCGTTAGAAAACCTTGCCATTTCCGAAGGTATATCAAACGCAGTTGATTTTGTAGAGTGGGTTAAACGGGAGGATATGGAATATATTTATCAAAATGCATCCGTATTCCTTTTTCCTTCGCATGAAGGAGCTGGCATGGTGGTGCCGGAAGCAATGGGTTACCAACTGCCGGTGCTTTGTCTTAATAACTGCGGACCCGGTGAAATGATCCATCCCTTTTCAAGCCTTGCAGTTTCTTACTCCACTTATACCCAAACCATAGATACGCTTGCGCAAAAATTGTCAAAGCTTTTTACCGATCCTGTATTTCTAAAATTGGAAAAACAGTTTTCGGCCAGCCGCTATGACGAATTATTCAGGTGGGATGTGCGGGGCGAAATGTTAAAAATGGTTTACCAAAAAGCATGCGAACGATATGAAAACTAAAAGAATATTTGCTATACACCTTTTAAATGACTACAGCGGTAGTCCGCTGGTATTACGCCAGGCACTCGAAGTTTTTAAAGGCGATTTCGAAGTTCATTTATATACCTGCGCACCATCGGGATCAGGTAATTTAAGCGGCATCCCGGGGGTTATAAATCATTCTATTTTTTATAAATGGAGCCCTAATAAGTTTGTAACTCTGTTTTTCTTTTTATGTTATCAGTTTGCTTTGTTTTCAAGGTTACTATTCAAAATAAGAAAACATGATACGGTTTATATCAACACACTGCTCCCTTTTGCGGCTGCACTGGCCGCCCGGTGCAGGGGCGCGTGCGTTATATATCATATTCATGAAGTAAGTATAAAACCTCCTTCGTTAAAATCATTCCTGGTTAAAGTCGCCGGGAGTTGCGGAAACAAATTCATTTTTGTGTCGCAATTTGTAAAGCAGCAGTTTGACTTTCCGGAGATCAAAACCAGCGTTGTTTATAATGCCCTGCCAGGTGCATTTGTTAAGGAAGCAATAAGCACCGTTACGCCTGATAGGAGCTATCCTTTTACCGTACTGATGCTTTGTTCGCTCAAAGCCTATAAAGGGGTTTATCAATTTTTTCAGGTTGCTGCGGCGTTACCGGAAATTCATTTCGAGCTCGTATTAAATGCCTCGGAGCAGGACGTGAATGCCTTACAGGAAGAAACTTGCGTACCTGATAATTGTAAGGTATATGCTGTACAAAAAGACACATCGATATTTTATAAAAGGGCTTACGTCGTCGTCAACTTATCATTAATTGACGAATGGCTGGAAACATTTGGTATGACCATTCTTGAAGCCATGTATTATGGTTTACCGGTAGTCGTACCACCCGTTGGTGGTGTTACCGAACTTGTTAATAATGGTGTAGAGGGTATTTATGCCGATGCCCGCGATACACAAAGTGTAATTGATGCGATACAACGACTGTATAGCGATGAGGTTTATTATAAAAAAATCTCGCTGGCAGCCTGGTTCAGGGCGCAGCATTTTTCCCAGGCGTTGTTCCGCAGGAAAATTAAACCTTTATTCAATTACGCCGACCCGGGCGAAGTAACATTACTAGCCGCGGAAATTTAATCCATATAATGGAAAAAATATTATCAATAAATTATATAAATGCTTTACTATCAGTGCATTAATAATTTGGTATAAAAATAGGATCTAAAGATATTCGATATAAAACAAGAACATGAAGAATAAAAAAATAGCTATCATAGGCACCGTAGGACTTCCGGCAAAGTATGGCGGATTTGAGACCCTTGCTGAACATTTGGTTGAGCATTTGGGTGAGAAATGGGACATATCCGTTTACTGCTCCACCAAAAAATACACTAAAGATCAGCGGCTGAAAACTTACAAGGGCGCCCGGCTCATCTTTCTTCCCTTAGATGCCAACGGCGTACAAAGCATCATTTATGATTGCCTGAGTATTCTGCACGCGGTTTTCTACGCAGATGTTTTATTGATACTTGGTGTAAGCGGTGGCTTTTTGATCCCCTTTGTAAGGATGTTTACTAAAAAGAGGATCGTGATATCTATTGACGGAATTGAATGGAAGAGGAGTAAATGGAGTAAGCTTGCGCGTATTTATTTATGGGCTGCCGAGTGGATGGCCGTTAAGTTTTCGCACGCCGATATTGCCGATAACGAATCCATACAGGATTATACGGCTATACGCTACAAAACATTGAGCAATATCATCGAGTACGGCGCCGATCATACCATAAAGGTTGCCGCCACAAAGACTGATAAAGATAAATATGCTTTTTTGAAAGGCCCCTACGCGTTTAAAGTTTGCCGTATAGAACCTGAAAACAATATATCGATGGTGTTGGAGGCGTTTTCAAAACTGGCTGGCCACCCGCTGGTTATAGTTGGCAACTGGACCAATAGTGAGTATGGAATAAATATGCGCAATCAATATGGGGCATTTCCGAATATCACGCTGCTCGATCCTATTTACAACCAGCGCGAGCTGGATGTGCTGCGGGGTAATTGCTATTTGTATATACACGGCCACAGCGCAGGAG
>CAZZUU010000170.1:0-8344 GCA_964657275.1 uncultured Mucilaginibacter sp.
TTTCGCCCGCGTGGGCAGCGCCGGGGGCGTCCCACGGCGTAATCGTGGTGTTGTCGTCATCGATGATGGGCGACAGATGGCCGAACTCGAGCCACGGGTAGACGACAAACGCCAACCACGTGAACATGAAAATGCCGAAGAGCGCGAAGAAGAATCCGCGGAAAGTGGTGAAGCCTCTCATGCGCGCACCTCGTCCGTTTTATCTTTGTATAACAATCAAACTAATACTAAACAAAAACGCTTCGATAAATATTTTCGAACCATTAAAAAAAATAAACAACACAACAACAATTTAAATTAAACTGATATGAGAAAGATAATAGTTTCAACATTTATTACATTAGATGGGGTAATGCAAGCACCCGGCGGACCCGGGGAAGATGCATCAGGCGGTTTCCAATATGGAGGTTGGTCTGCACCTTATGGTGACGAAGTTTTTAATAAGGTATTGCAAAAGCAGATGGAACCTGCAGATATTCTTTTGGGCAGAAAAACATTCGAGATCTTTGCCGCTTACTGGCCTCAACATGCGGACTATTGGCCAGGTATCAATGATGTAACAAAATACGTCTTGTCGAGCACGATGACAAAATCGGAATGGAAAAACACCGTGTTCCTTACAAACGTGGTGGATATCGAAAAACTAAAAAATTCAGAAGGTTCTGACCTCCAGGTTTGGGGCAGCAGTAAACTTATTCATCTGTTACTTAAGAATGATTTAGTGGACGAACTCTGGCTTAAAACTTACCCCGTGATTCTTGGTGAAGGAAAGAAGTTGTTTGACAATGGCGCTATTCCAGGAACGTTTACATTAACGGAGAGTGTTGTTACGCCAAAGGGAGTGATTATTGCCAATTACAAGCGTGCCGGAAAAGTTAAGACCGGTACTGTTGGAGTTGACGAGAACTAAATAGAAAAATATACAGTCTCAGCAGGGTCTGTCGCAGACGACCCTGCGTTGTTCCCGACTTGGTGCCGTGCCGGAGACCCTGCGGAGACGAAAAAATTTTTCAACATCCTCTATTTGGTATGGCATAAATCACATTGCCTGAAACAGATAAATTGAAGCCATAATTTTCCATAGCAGGAATTAATAGTTTTTTCCATGTTTTGCCCATGTCTGATGATCGGAATACACCATCTGAGCAACCACATATTAAATATTTACCCGCTTGTTTGATTGACGAAATATACAATGAAGATTGAAGTCCGAATAGTTGTTTAAATAATGAACTATTCCATGAAGGCTGAAGAGCCTCTCCTATGTCATTCCAGGTTTTTCCACTATCCAATGAAATGTGTATTGTGTTGGTTTTGGTTATCGTGTTGTGGGCTATAGCAGCAAATCCTCCATCAATACGTTCCACAGCGATACCAGCACCCCCTTCACAAATTACACAATCCCAGTTTTCACCATCATCGGTCGATCTTAATATTCCACGTGTGCTGGCAGCCAGGAGTACACCGTTTGACTCTGCCATTTTCATTACCCAGCCTCCAACATGCACATATTTCCAGGTTTTGCCACCGTTAGTGGATTTAAAAAGGGCGTTGTTGGAGCCGATGAAAATTGTGCCTCGCGTGGTTTCAAAAAAGCTGCTTACTTGTTTTTCTTTATAGTTCGTGTACATCCAATCTATCGTTCTGTTAATGCGTACGGCTTGCTCCTGAAAATTTGTGTACATAGGCGACCAATCACGCTTTCCGTTTATTTTTTGTAAAAATTGCCCCCTGAAATTATATGCAAATATCCCATTATTGCCAGGGGCAATGCTACGCTGTTTACCAGGTAAAATCTCTTTTGTCCAAAAACGAGTTGTGGAATTTGGTTCACTGTGATAAACCCCATTTCCGGCACGTAAATAGAGCCCACGGTCATTTGCAAAAAAACCATCACTCTGCATACCTTCCCGCTGCAATTTTTCAGGCAGCCCTTCGCTAATGTCCTGCCATGTTTGCCCGCCATCAGCAGATCTGAAAATGATGGTTACAGGCGCTGATTTTGTCCTTTCTGTTGGTTTCTCCCTTGCTTTCTTTTCTTTTAGTACAAAAGAAGTTAGTAGAAATAATACCGGGAGGATAGCCGGAACAAATACAAGTAATCTTTTCATTTTTTTATTTTTCATATCTTTTCAAAATTGGTTCAGCAAAATTACTTTGATACCTTTTAGTGCGGGGAATTTGGATTGTAAAAAAAAATGTAAACTTTGTAAATAAAATATTGACACTATGCTTGATAGCCGAAATCTCCTGTCCGGGAAATACAGGTACCTATATGGATTGATACTACTCTCGTTTGCCTCTGTAATCTGCGCAGCTTTCAGTATGGCTGCCAATGACGACTTTGATATCGCCAGGAGGGAAGTTTTACTCCGCAAGATCGGACATGAGGTACTCTTACAGTCGGGCGACAGTACATCAAGGGTGATGCCGGTAAAAAAGACAGCCGAAAATGAATACCAGATCAGTTTTGAGAACGAGCTTACCTTTCAACCCGACTCCCTGATGAATACTACGCAGCGTTTGTTAGCCAAAGACCCACTTGCACATGATTATGTGGTTAACGTGCTGAACTGTGGTAACTCCAATGTGACTTATGGATATGCTATATCCCAAAATAAAAAAGATGATATCGTAACCTGTATGGGACGAGTGCAGCCCAGGGCATGCTACCTGATCAACATTAAATTTAAACCGCCGGGCATAACCACAGCAAAGAATGGATACCTTTTGGGTAGCCTGCCATTTTTAGCATTTGTTGGTTTTGTTTTTTTGAGATCTGTTAAGCCGCGAAGAGCCTTAGCTACGAGTCATTCTGCCAAGGTATTCAATTTGGGCTCGGTTTTGTTTGATGCACAAACGCGGAAGCTCATAATAAATAAAAAGACCACAGACCTTACGGGAACTGAAACACGCATACTGCGGATTTTGGCGTTATCTCCTAACGAAACCATAGCGAGAAGCCGGCTGCAAAAAGAGATATGGGAAGATGAAGGTGTTATAGTAGGCCGTAGTCTGGATATGTTTATATCAAAACTCAGAAAAAAATTGGAACCTGATTCGAATATCAAAATTGCCGTTATACGCGGTAAGGGATACAGGCTTGAGGTTAACTGTTAAAAGGAAACTCCTTCCGTCGCGGCAGGTTCTGTTGTATACAAATCTGCGCTGACTTTGAATATTAGTTGCTTTTTTTATGCTCTAATTTGCCCACAATTAATTTTACAACTGTTTTTTTATTGATTGTTACAAAACGGACATAGAAGTTACGGGATAAAGTTTCATCGCTCACATGAAAAACATAAGTATCATTATTTTTCCAGTAAGTTTTGTCCATACTTGAGTTGCCACTTTCGCCGATGTCGGAATTGTTTTTAACATAAAATTTTCCGGTTATATCTGATTTTCCATTATTATAAGTGTATGTGGTGTAACTATCACAAGAGCTTGAGGAAAACGAAAAAAGTTTTTTTTTATTTTTTTCATTTATAAGCCAAAATGACGAATCATCATATTCGCCACCACCACACATGCCGCCATGATTGGGCGTAGTTGTGTCTGATATCAGAAAAATTAGGGAGGAATTTTTCTGAACCTTAAATTCCGGTTTAAAGTTCCGTTCCGATGATTTGTCAAACATATAGCTCTCATAACCGATACTTTGTGATTGGATTTTATAATCCACATTCAATATTGAAAGCACACCCCCGCCAACCTCTTCGTATTTTTCAGTAGCAATAACCTGGGTAATATAGTTACCTGTTTTGAATTTTTTAATTGCAATAGTTTTGTCGAGCGATTTAAGCGATGGAAAAAAATATCCTGTGTCGCTTACAAGTGTAAATGCGGTATCCCGGTACTTAAATGTTCCGGAATATACGTGTATATATGGAGCATTGCAGTCTGTGTCAGTATCATAGTCGTCGCAGTATGTCGTTAAAAACCTGAGTTCCTTTTTGGCTGCGTCATATTTTAAAAATGGTTTAACTGCGTGTTTTGCATTTTGTATGCGTGATTTAAAATAAAGTGAGTTGCCGGATATGATATCCTGTGTTTGTTGATCGGACTCTTCCGCCCCCGTTTTAAATTCTATTTCCTTTAACGAGTCGCCTACAATATGAACTAAAGAAGCCGCATGGTACATTTTTTCTATTTTTTTAAATTCCTCCTCTGAAGGATATTTAGAAGGAAAATCATCTCCGATATCTGATATTTGATCTGCCTGTTTTTGTACCTGTGTTGAGAGGATTAAATAGGTAGCCTGAGGGTTGGGTAGTTTGTAAATATGAGTAACAGGAAAATCCTGAAAGTCGTAATTATCGGTGTCAGTGGGCAATTTTAATTCAAGTGTTTTATTACGCAGGGAATATTGAACTGTTGTCGCATACATGGTGTTATTCAAACCATCATACCTCATGGAAACTTGTCCTACCCTTAAGCAGCTATCGGGGCTATATGCTACATTACCATTCATCCTATCAAACTTTACTACATTAGAATCCCTTTTTACGGCATCTAACTGTTTCCCCTTTTCTATGTCCATCAATTGCTGTATCCATAACGAACCCTTTTTAAACGGATTGTTTTGAGCACATACTTTTAAAACAAACAGAAATAAGAGGATGGTAATTCTTGTGGTTTTCATTCTAACGGTAAAATACCATATTCATGAGTAAATGTAAAACGATTTTGCCTTTTTCTGTCCCAGCAGGGTCTGTCGCAGGCGACCCTGCGTATTGTAAAGTGCAGCGTAGGGTCCTGTGCCGGAAACCCTGCCAAGGCAAAAAATCTCTTTTTCATAATCGTATATTTTAATGTCGATAACCAAATTTGCGGCTGTTCAGCTATTGAATACAATTAAATGCAAACGGATTAATTTCTAAGGCGATTTTTTAATGACAGCATGTTAATTGAACTACGGCTAATTGATAGCGATGAATTAGCTGAAATATCTACGTTAAACTTACCGTTGGTAATAGTTTGTATTACGGCGGTGCTTGTAGTACTAACTAATACACCATTAAACGTACCTTGTACGTTAGTACCACTGATTGAGGTAATACTTACTGTAGTTGTTGTAGATAAAACAGGATTGGCAAAGTTAAAATCAGTTTCAAAAACATCAGTGGTTCCTGATGCTGCATAACTAATAATCGGGATAATTGTTGCATTAGGGTTTGTTGATGAATTTAGTGTGTATGTACCTTTAACAATTGGCCCTTTAGACACAACACCAAAAATAATTGATTGGGCGCTGCTAAGGCCTTCGTTTACCCCCTGCACCTGAAGTTCATACAAACCTGAATCGATCAAAAGCTGAGCGGATTGTTTAGTAGCAAAGATTATAGGTGTACCCTCAACAGTTGCTGTAATTGTGTTAGCAGCAACTGTTGTTGTTGCTGCTTCTTTTTTACATGAGGCAAAAGCCAGCATTACACATGCTGAGAAAAGGAAAAGTTTTTTCATTTAATTATGATTAAAGTTTAATATACTTCAAAGATACCATCTTTCTAATGGCTTTTAATATTACAGTAATATTTCGGCCTGTAGTCGGTGTTTTCACCACAGGGATATTTCAGCACAGGTTCCCTACCGGAGAACCTGCTGAGACGAAAGCGTCAGAAATATCTGTCACAGAGAAAAATAGCCAAAAAATAAGTGACGCAATAAAAGAACATGAATTGAAAAATGATTTGAACTATAAAAGTTTGCAAGAGCGGATATTATCCTTCAAGCGTTGAGGAATTTTAATCAAAGGCCGGGACAAATTTGTGCTCAATTATTTGATAAGACAGACGATCTATTTTTACTGGGCGATTATCTTATGGTATTTAAAAGCGTGCCCGCAACATTTGATGATTTATTTCATACGGATTATTACTTACCTGTCTCGTCAAAGCGATTGTTCGGCAAATTTGAAAGTGATCGTGAACTAACGTTTGATTTTGAAAAATTTATCAAACTTAATGTAATTATTATTGATCAGTCTGCAAGGTATGTTTGTTGTTCAAATTTGGAGCACTTATAAAGAAGCGTGGACTGTTATGAGGCGGTAAAGGCAAAATCTTTAATATCTTTTATACACGACCAAATATTCAAGACTTGAACGATAAAAAATGATTGGAGTAATTCCGCAGATTTTTTTAATGGCAATTTATATTTTCTTTTCTTCGGTTTATCAGTAAGTTTGATAAACCCTAATTTTTTCAATATGGAATTTAAAGACTGGATTACCATAGCTGCCATCCTGCTAAGCCCCGTATTCGCAGTTAGCATCACCCTCTGGTATCAAAAACGCGCGAACAAAAAAGACATCAAGGAAGATATATTTTTTACGTTAATGGAAAACCGAAGCGCTTTCTATATTTCACAGGAAACAGTACAAGCATTAAATAGCATTGATTTCGTTTTTCAGGACGATGAAAAAATTATAAATCTTTGGTCAGCCTACTATGATAGCCTTAATCCACTAAATCACGATCCTGTAAAAAGCAGTCGCCTTTATATTGATTTGCTTTCAGTTATCGCTTCACATTTGGGTTATAAAAAACTAACTCAAATGCAGATTGATAAGTTTTATACTCCGCAAATGCATATTGACCAGGTTGAACAATATAGAAACATGAGCGAAGAATTTTCGAGGGTACTAAAAGCTTCTGATAATTTCGGAATCAAGCCGCGAAAGAGTATGGCAAAATCGTTACAAACAAGGTCAATAAAGAAAACCGTTTAGTGTTGGCCAAGTGCTTTTTTTCCGATCTCAGAAATGTTGTCCTATTGTTGTCCTGACATAAAAAAAGCCAACCGTCTTTCAGGTTAGCTTTTGTACTCCAAAAGTTACAACTTTCAAATCACTTTGTAGAAGATATTACGCTTTTAACGCATTTAATCGCCTAAAATAAAAAGGCGACGGGAAAACTTTCCAATCATTTTTAAAATAGCTTAAACAGTATAATGTCGAATAAAAGGGAAACGCCGGATTAAGGAACATTAATTTTTTTGAATTTAATCATCTATTTTTGTGGCGGATAAATATCCTTTAAAATTAGAGTCAGGTTAAAAAAATCAATATGGTAGTAGAAGCGGCAAATGAGGAAAAATTCATATCCGTAATGTTCAACTTGAGTAGTGCGATAAAAAGTGAGTCCGAGCATTGTTGCAAGATCTGTGGTGATCTCAATGAAAAAGAATTATTTATTATCGCTTTTATCGGGGAAAAAAGGAGTGTCAAAATGAGTGATATAGCTGATTATCTACAAGCGCCACTGAGTACTTTGACTACCATTGTTGATAAGCTCGTGACCAATAAGTTCCTTTTACGATATAATTCTAATGATGACCGGCGTGTCGTAAAAGTTGAACTTGACCGGAAAGGAAAAACCTCTTATAAAGAATTCAAAAACCGGAGAGAAATCATGGCAAATAAGGTATTAGGCCATTTGAGCGAAGCGGAGCAGGAAACACTAATTACTAATCTCGCTCAACTCGTCACTTCAATTCGGCTTTAATATTTTTTTGTTTATTTAGTTCGTTAATCGTACTATTTTAGTTTCGTAATAAAACAGAGAGATTATTTGATTAATTACTTCGATAATCGTACTATTGCATAAGCGAATTAAATATATCTAAACGATAGAAAAAATGAACGAAAGTATATTGATAACCGGAGCAAATACTGGGCTTGGGAAAGAGGCTGCCCGCCAGTTAGCATTGAAAAAAGAAACAAAAAAGATAA
Organism: uncultured Mucilaginibacter sp.; assembly: GCA_964657275.1. Lineage (GTDB taxonomy): Bacteria > Bacteroidota > Bacteroidia > Sphingobacteriales > Sphingobacteriaceae > Mucilaginibacter. Next base: position 7,736 of record CAZZUU010000170.1, read on the forward strand.
TTCTTTTCTGTAGAAACCAAGTGAAAGCCGAGGCTGCAAAAAAGGACCTTGAGGAGCAAACTGGAAAAAAGATTTTTGAAATTATTATTGGGGATGTTGCGGATGCAAATTCGGTAAGGAAAGTACTAGAAAAAATAAAGGAACCTATTGATGCCATAATTTTAAATGCGGGTGGAGTCATTGGCAAAACGGCTGCGAAAATTATGCCTTCCGGAATGAATGAATTAGCTGCAACGAATATTTTAGGGCATGTAATTTTAGTGGAAGAATTAATAAAACGTGATTTGTTAAAAAAAACAGTACTATCAGTAAGCGCGGAAGCTGTACCGGGAGTAAAGACGCTCGGAATGAAACCGGTTGCAATGAACACTTCTTCTGAAGATGAGTTTGCTGCTGTTCTTGACGGGTCATATTTTGGTAATAAGTTCGAAGCAATTCAAGCATATGGATATGTCAAATATGCAGCAACCATGTGGGCATTGTCAATGGCAAGAAAATATCCTGACCTCAAATTTGTTGTTATGAGTCCCGGGAACACGGGCGGAACTAATGCGCCAGATAGTTTGCCCCCAGCAATGAAATTTATGTTGAAGTATTTGATGATGCCTA
>CAZZUU010000171.1:0-8318 GCA_964657275.1 uncultured Mucilaginibacter sp.
AGTAGCTAAGCATGTAGAAAGCTTACCTTATACCATGTTTGGACGAGGGTTCGAATCCCTCCGGCTCCACTTAAGGAGACAAACAACTCTGTTTGTCTCCTTTTTTTACTGTTGTAAACATCTGATTATTAGTTTTTTAACAAGCTATTTTAAGCCTAAAATAGCGGTTCGAAACTTTCTTTGATTTTATTCCTATATTCTGTCAGCCTGCTAAAAACGGCATTTAGATATTAGAAATAGCGATTTTGGAGTTCGAAATCCCCTTGGGTATCTATTTATTTCCTTCAAATACATAATTTTTATATTTCTTACAACGTTTCGATTCCTAAGAATTCTCGACTTTCGACGCTGCTATAGGTTTTTGCAAGAAGGTAAAGAAAATCTAAAATAACTATTGCCTGATCTTCATTAACTTGAATACCATTACGCTTTAAAACTTTGATAGCCTGATTAGTTGACACCTTCCTGCTTGAAAATGCCGTCGGCATTTTGTTTTTTATCTGTTCCATTTTGTAATTGATTTATTAATTAGAGGGATGATGCGGATTATTGATTTAAGAGATCATAAATTGGCCTGACCAGTTTAGCAATCTAAAATCTTCGAAAGTGCCTTATTAATTTTTAAAGGTCCAATATTTCCAGTATTTACGTTTATTAATTCTGGAGTAAGCAAATCAATTATATATCGTTTACCGGAGATGTCCTGGTACTTATAAGATTGAAGAACGTTTGAATCATTGTAAATCCATTCAACCTCATTGTTGTTAGTACTATCAATAAGTATAGAAGTGATTTGAGTAAGCCGGTCGGTTAAATCACCAACGCTCTCTCTATATGTCTGTTTTAAACCATTGAAATCTTCGTCGTCAATTTTCTCTGCAACAAATAACTGCCTCGCCTTATTTAATAGCAATTCTTGTCTTGAAATTTCTCCTATAATATTTTTGTGGGTATCGAGATGTTTTTTTCGCTCTGAAAGAATATTTTCATCTTCTAGTACCAGGTTAAATAACTCGTATGTTTCGGGCAACAAGCGAATCTTTTGCAACTTTTCTTCATAGGCTGTCTCTAATTTATCGGACCTGAATCTACCTTTACATTTTGCCGTAGTGCAGTGATAATAGCGATATTTTAAGGTTCTTCCCTGGGTGATACTGCCTGAAAATCGTTTTTTGCAATAGGGGCATATAAAAATCCTCGCAACGGAAAAACATGATTGTGGCAGATCTTTCTCCCCTTTTGCCGTTGCCTTGAAGTTAATAGTCGTTGAACATCAAGGAACAGACTTTCGGAAATGAGTGGTTCATGGACCGATTTAACCGTTTGTACTTCTTCCGTTTTATTTGCAGATATTGTTACCTTGCCGCAATACATCGGATTACGTAAAAGCTTCCAAAAATTATTTCTGCTTGTTTGAAAGCCATTTAGACAAGCCATTTTTCTGACCTGGCTCATAGTATAAATTAAGCAGTGCGAAAACGCGAATGGCCGTTATTGCCTTGGTATTTAAAAAAATAGTTGTTTAGACGTTCTGTTTTTCGCTCAGCCATGTTAATATTTTACATACAAGGTCATGACTAATATTTGCTTCGATCGGTTGTTTCACTCAAGACAATTATTGCGGCTTTTTCGCATTGAGGATATTGAACTGAGTGGCAAGAAATCAATTAAATTCCAATGAAGCCTGAGTTGCCCTATTTCGTTAATTCACTATGTGATGATTGAAATATAATTACAAGTCCGGACTCGTCGCTTCGATATTGGAATCTGGAAGAAAACAATTACGCTTATCTATTGAATTAACTAATTCAATAAAATATTTCAAACACCATTCAAATACCGTGAAAACACGGTATGGAAATGTCGTTGGCTTTTATTAATTTTCCTTTAATTTTCCTTAGACTATTGTATATGAGATCAAAATCACTGCTATTCCTGATCCTGGCCTTATTTTGTGGCTTTACTTCCCGAGCACAGCAAACCAATAATATTTACCAGGATGCGCTCCACTTAAAGGCTTATTGTAAAACAGACGCCAACGGCAAGGTCTCCCTCAGCCTGGCGGATTCCGCCAAATGGATGCCCTACCTGAAAAAATATGTACCAGCCGCTTACCAGGTCAATTACAGTAAATTTTTAACCTATTTCGATTCAGGCGACTTTGGCCTCAAAGCCCTGCTCCCGCCCGTAACTACAAAGGGCGCGAATGGGGCTTCCGATTTCACGTCGGCCATCACGCCGGTATCCGGGACTTCAAGCGCTTCCGCTACCGGTTTTAGCACCGGCAATATTGCCAACGGGCTTACCGCCTTTATCATCAAAAGGGCCAAAGAGGAATTGACGGTCGCTTTTTTCGAGCGCTTTAAAGCCTACTTGGCAAATCATCCCGAAGCCGCTATCCTGTTCCCAAAAACAGCAGCTTTTATCAACCAGATCGATGCCTACCTTTACGCCGGTTTCCTAAATACACTCAAAGAGGGCTTCCTGGAAGATGTCAACAATGTCCCCTATAACCTGGGCGCTTTTTTAAGGTCGGATCGCGTCCGGGGCTTTCTCGGCAAAAACCCGGCCTACCAGAACGCCTGGCTGACCGTACCCGTACTTTGTTTTCTCGGCGACCTGAATAAAGGAAAAGCCATCGCCGATTGTATAAAAGACCTCTACCCCGACCCGGAACTGAAGGCCCTGTCACCCAACTATTATAACGTTTTGGAATTTACCGTCGTGCTTTCCGAAAGTATCCGCGACACCACCGGGAAGAGTGATTGGATCAGTTTCACCGAATTCCAAAATGCCATTCTTAATGACCCGGCCATCAGCAAAAAGCTTTTTTTCGGCCTGCTATATGAATCCACCAAAACGATCAGCCTGGCTGCCGACGGGCATATGATATTTTTAAATGCTTATGTGGATTCCACCAATGAAGCCAAGCTCGACACTATCCTGAAAACCTTTGGCAATGCTTATACCGCTACTAAAACGGCCTATAAGAATTTGCAGGATTCGCTATCCCTGGGCAAAACCGCCAAGGTCAGCACCATCCTGAACCTGGTCAATGTAGCAGTATCGGATGTCAAAACAAGTATTGTCGCGATCAACGACCTAAGCAGTCCGGCGAAACAATTGTCCGCCAACACCAGCCTATTTTTTGAAACGGTGCCGCGCGTCACCGCCATCATCAACAATGTCTATCAAAAGAACTATTCCGCCGCCGTGATGAACGCACTGATCCTGGCCGACCAGTATATCGGCAAAAAGGATTCCACCACCAAACCTTTTAACAATAAGAATTTTCTACAGGGCAGCCTGCTGAACGGGGCCAACTTCTCCATCGTAATCGATACCGCTCTTTCCCGGCTTAAAATTTATGAGACCGCATACCCGGATGACCAGACCAAAATCGGCAAGTTCGTTACCGAACTGGCCAATGCCAGGAAAACCTATGCCGACAGCGTAAAGCGGGCTGAGGATACATTCATGGCCAGCGCCCAAAATGATGACGATGTGAAAGCGCTCGCGGCCGCCATCGCGCCGGCGGTCAAAAAGGTTTCAGCCATCTTTATCCAAATACAGGCCCATACCTATGAATTTAATTCCTCGGACCTTTTCCAGCAGATCTTGAAATACGGCTCCTTCATGGCAGCCGTAGCGGAGGCCAAAAACGCTGATGATGTCTCCAATGCCATTGAAGCCGCCGCGCTGCCAGTTGGCAGCTCTTCCATCAAATACTATTCAGCCGTCGCCATATCCATCAACTCTTATATAGGCGGCGCTTATTACGCGGAATTCTATAAAGGCGGACCCATCAGCGGCACGCTCAACCTGCCCACTGCAGGCGTAGCCCTGCCCATCGGTGTTAACCTCAGCGTCAGCCTGGCGCATACCTGTATCGGTAAACAGATCGGCAGCATTTCCCTGTTTGGCTCTGTGCTCGACCTAGGGGCCGTTGCCAGTTACCGGCTCAGCAATCCGCAAAATGTCACCAGCCAGAACCTGCCCAATTTCACCTGGCAGAACCTTTTGGCCCCCGGGGGCTTTATCGTGCTCGGCAGGCTTTTTAACACCCCCATCGCGCTCGGTTTTGGCGCCCAGAAGGGGCCCGAATTAAGACAGATCTCTTATAGCGGCAGTACCGGAACCGCGGATATTTCCCAGAACCTGACCTGGCGCGCGGGCGCATTCCTGTCCGTCGATATCCCTTTATTCAGCCTGTTCTCCAAGCCATTTAAAACACAGGTCACGGGGCTTTGATCTCAAAAAGCAGGTTATAAGCACTGCCATTCTCGTTCCCGACCGGCGGCACCGCATCATCGGTGCCGCCTTTGGTCCGCACGGCGTTGTAGGACGAATTGACCAGGATCTCGAAAGGGGCCAGACTTCCCCGGATGCCGGCCCCTTTCAGCGTGGTTATTTTTTCCATATCCATCGTCGCGTCCGACACAAAAACTTTGACCACTTCCGTCCCAGTGGGCGCGGCGACCCCGATATTGCAACCCACCACCCCGGAATTGCCCGCTTCGATGCGCGCCTCCTCCTTGGTGATCCGGTACTGCACCCCGTCAATGACCTGCGTTAATGGGATCAGCGGCCCCACCTGCCCGTCAGGCGTTAAATCCAGCATATTGAAATACATCGCTTTTTTAGTTTTGTTCCGCACCCAGAACCTCACCGTATCCCCCACCTCAAAAACATAATCCTTCATCGGTTTGTTCACGGCCGAAGTATCCGGTTGACCCCCCTTCACCCGCACCAGCCGGATATCCAGCAGGCGTACGCCGTCGTTCACATTGGTTTTCCTCAGGAACAAATACTGCATATAGTTCAGCACCCGCGTCGCCAGCGAGTCGGTATCCCGCGCCGCGTTGTTCAGGGTGCTAAAACAATAGCCGCTGGAAGCGATAATGACCGAATCCCCACCCTTGCCCTTGGCGATCCGGAGGTCTGGCCGTCCCGTCGCCGACCGGATCAAAGGGTAGCGCGACAGGGCCTCTTTCATCCGGGCCGCCTCTGCCGTTGAAAAGGCAGCGTCCAGCTGCACGGACACCGGGTCAAAGGGGTATACCGGCGACTGCACAAAAACCCAGCCCTGTCCGGGCTGGCTGATCGCCAGCGGCTGGTCCAGCGTAACTATAGAAGCAAATACCGAAGCTTTGGTCACTTTACCAATGCCAAGCGGCGTTTTATGCAGCGTATCGTGCGTATTAGCCTGGTAAACAGCCACGCGCGCGCCAACACCCAGCCCGCACAAAGTTCCCTGGTCCAGCCCCACCTGGTTACCGCTGATACTGTTCATCGTAATATAGCCTGTCTGCCGGATAAATTTCTTCCCGAATACGATACGGTTCGGCTCAGCATCCTCGGAAACCGGGTGCTGCGCCGGGTTCAGCACATTCATGGTACTTTTAACCTGCGCAAAAAGGCCCTCGTAAGTTAAAGGCTCCAGGTTAGCCGGGTTCAGCAAAGCTTTACTGACCGCGTAGCTCAACGGACCGATATCCTTCCGCTCGTCATCCTCGGTCTCCACGTCCGGCTCTTCCGCCCGCGAAGCCCCGATCACCGTATACGGGCAAAGGTTAACCCCGGCCTGGGCAGCCGTGATATCCTCGCTGGCGCCGGTCGAATTGATATTACCGGTAAAGTGGTCCGTTACGATCGGTTTCCTGCCGCCACGCACTTTAGCCAGCCCGCGGATACCCACGCTGGCATGGCAGAGGTCCATAAAAATGACCAGGTCACCCGCCGTGCCCAGCCTCGCCCGCAGCCGCCTTACATAGCCGCCGAAATCATCCTCCCGGAAATAATTCTTTTTAAGCAGGTCAAACTTTTCCCGGGTTACCGGAGCGTCGTAATAAACCGCGCCATAGCCCACGATACATTCTTCCAGCTTGTTGAGTTTAGTGCCTTTTTCATCTTCGATCCGCTGCCCGTGCGAAGAAACATGGATCACCACGATATCGCCCGGCTGGGACCTGCCGATCAGGCTCTCCAGCGAAGCCTCCATGCCATCCACCGTCGCACCCTGGTCCGACACCACCTTAATATCGGTAAAGTGTTGCTGCGCCAGCGCCCGGGAAATATATTGGGCGTCATTGGCGCTTGCCAGCGCATTCCAGCCGTAGCCGTCCGGGTAGTTCCCGATCGCAAAAATAAGCGCCCGTTCCGTTTGGGCCCCCGCCGTTTGCACCAGCAGGCAGACCAAGATCAAGAGTTTGATTTTCATATGCTTTGTTTTAATAAACTACCATAAGTCCCAGTCATAGGAACTATTCTCTGTCCTGGCCACCGGTACCTGCAGCCCCCGGCTCAGGTCGGTTACCCTTTTATTTACATAGCGTTTCAGCCCCGAGATCGGGCAATGCGCCTGCTGCAAATATTCCAGCACCGCCGCTGTAAAAAGCCCGTGCCCGCCGGATTCCATCGCGAACTGCATCCCCCCCGAAGCCGAAATAACCGTGGCCCCGGTGTTCCTTTCCTCGTTGACAAACAAGTCCTGCATCAGCGCAAAGCTGCTTTGCAGCCCCATGCGCTGCGCCTTCCCCGGCAATGGCTTTAGCCCCTTTACCCCGCTCCGCGCCAGTTCCGTTTTTTCCCGGCCATAACGGTCAATATCATCCTTATCGATCTCCCCGCTATTGCAGGCATCCAGCAACAGCAGCTTACGCCTGGGCGGGATGCTATCCAGCAGGGATTCCAGCACATCATAGGAAAGACCGCTGATCTCGGGCCGGTCAAAATCGACCCCGTAGGTCGATAAATAGTAATCATAAGCTTTACTGAACAAGCCATGCCCCGAAAAAGCCACCACGACCCTATCATTGATGCCCATTCCCGCCAGCAGGCTTTTCCTGGCTTTGACCGCCTCAACCGTTACTTCCCGGTCAAACAGCGTGTCGATCGTGCAGTTTTCACCATACTTTTCCCGGAACCTGCGCGCCAGCGCCCGGATATCCTCGGCGCTCCAAAGCAGGTCGTGCTGGCTGTCGGCGAAATGCCGGCAGCCGATCCCCAGGAAATAGACCTTTCCCGGTTCGTGGCTTTTGGCGGTATCCCGCACAAACAAAGGCAAATGATAACTTTCAGCGCCGTTGGCATTCGTCACCGAGGCCTCGATCCGGTTTTCCCCGTCCGACAAAAAAATATCCATGACCGTGTCGATGGACTTGCTTTTCCCCGCCATTAAACTAAGCCCGCCGGTCCCGAAAACCGGCACCTGGTTGACCCAGACATTCAACCTGTCCAATAAAAAAGCGGCATCTGCGCCCCGGATATGCAGGCGGACCGTGTTCCTGCCTGTTTCCGGGCTTAGCGTATCCCGATTAGCAAAATCAAGCGATGGCAGGCGGTAATCATCCCGGAAACGCGTGGTATCTACCCGGAGCTTTTCTATCCGCTTCCGGTAGGCCCGCCGGTAGGCGCTGATCAGCGCCGTGTCCCGGCAGCCCGCCGCAGATAACACCTGATCCGGCCGGTTATAGCGAATATCCAGCTGATCGAAAGGCACTACTTCCAGGCCGGCCGTGACATAATGCAGCAGTTTGGCCGCATTACGCGTACATTGGTAATAACCCGAAGGCAGCTGGCAAAAATAATCCGTGCTGTCCAGCGCGAAGAAAGTAAATTTCAATTGACCAGTCCCGACATCCCAGACCTTACAAGTCTGGTCATCTGAAGCCGTCAGCAGGCTATGCCCATCCGGCGAAAAGCTCACCGAATTGATCTTCGCCGCATGGCCGCTGAGGGTTTTAAAGGTACCCCCCGTCATCGCGTCGATCAGTTTAAGCGTATTCCCCGCAAAATTAGCAACTGCTAATCGGCTCCCATCCGGTGAAATATCGCCGTAAGCCGGTTCCGCCGACAACCCGTTGACCGGGAAGAGCCGGGTAGCCGGTCCGGCAAGCCATAGTACCGCCGTCCCGTCCGCAGAGGCGGTCAGCACCCGTGTGCCATCCGCCGAGAATACCCCGTCCGTGACCCAGCTCTTATGCCCGGGAAGTTCCGTAAATCGGCCATTATCCGCCGTATCCCATATTTTCGCCGAATTGATGAAATAAGTCGCCACCAGCTGCTTACCGTCCGGTGAAAACGCCACCCGGAATACCGCCGAGCGGTTCGAATTTTTCTGGTACAGCGAATCCCCTGTCAAAGCATTCCACAAAATAACCCTGCCGTCCGAGGACGCCGTAGCCACCAGCCGACCATCCGGCGAAAAACAGGCGCTGTTCACATCATGCCGGTGCTTCTGCAGGTTAAAGACCAGCGCGCCTTTTTTGGCGTCCCATATTTTCGCCGTCTGGTCCTTTGACGCCGTGACCACAAAC
>CAZZUU010000172.1:0-8292 GCA_964657275.1 uncultured Mucilaginibacter sp.
TCGAAAACCTGACCTTGTCAAACATCAATTACAATCAAACCACCAACTGCACCAGCTATACCGATCTGACCAGCCAAACAGTTCAATTGGAACAAGGGAAAACCTATCCTTTAAGCATCACTTTGGGCACCTGTGGGTCAAATTTCAGCAAAGCCGCCAAAGTATTTATCGACTGGAACGGAAACGGTGTTTTTGATCCCGGCGAACTGGTTGCTACTACGAATGTTATTAACGCTACCGGAACATTTACTACTAATATATCTGTACCGGCATCGGTTGTTGCCGGAAATTACAGCTTAATGCGTGTGGTGTTAACTGAAACTGCCAACGCATCATTAATAACAGCATGCGGCAGCTATGCTAAAGGCGAAACGCAGGATTACCGGGTGCAATTTTTAAAAACGAGTAATGACGCTGGGATAGCCGCCATTGTCAGCCCTGACACTACAGGCGCTTGTGCTTCTTTAACACAAGTGACCGTTGCTGTAAAGAATTTTGGCTCCGCACCTATCAGCAATATACCGGTTACCGTTACGATTACCTCAGCTAGCCAAACCGTAACTACATTTACCCAAACCTACACTGGCACGCTGCAGCCTTTGGAGCAGGAAAACTTTACTTTAAATGGTAGTTTTAATGCGGTAGCGGGGGCAACCTATACCATAACGGCTACAACTAACCTGCCTAACGACGTTATCAGTTCCAACAACCAGGCAAGTTCTACAGTTCTGGTCGGCTTGCCGCCGGCTATAGTTAGCCTAAATGGCTATTATTGTGTCGATATCCAACAATACGCGCTTTCGGGCACGGCAGATGGAGAATTGCTTTGGTACCAAAATATAGGTGATTCAGTTCCTATCGCTTATGGCTCACCAGCGTTTACTGCTACACCGCCTGTTAATAATACTTATTACGCCGGCCTTAATGATTTTACCGGCAGCATTGGCCCGGTAACCAAAAATGTATTCTCGGGCGGCGGCTATAACCAGTTTACGCCTTCAATAAACGTTTATACCGGTATACCTATGGTAATCCAAAGCGCACGCTTGTATATCGGCAACAGCGGCAAAATCACTTTTAATGTTACCGATGCAAATGGCCAAATCGTATCAACCACAACTATTGATGCGGTTGCCACCCGTTCCAACCCGCAAGCAGGGGCGTTGACTGACGATCCGAACGACCAGGGCGCAGTTTATAACCTTAATTTATTGCTTCCCGCACAAGGTACTTATACCATATCAACCATATATGACAGCACCGCTACTATTTACCGGAATAATGCGGGCGTAAGCGGCTATCCTTTTAAAATTGGGAACATATTTAGTATTACGGGCAACAGCGCGTCATCAGGTAGTGATACCACTTTTTACAGATCGTTTTACTATTACCTGTACGATATCAAATTAAAAAGCGCCGGATGTGCCTCATCAGTTCGTCAGCCCGTAACTATTTCAAAGCCCGTTATCACACAAACCGGGAATACATTAAATTCTAGTTTTCCATCATATAATCAGTGGCTGCTAAATGGTAAGATCATACCCGGAGCGATAGGTGCAGCTTACTCACCATTAGTAAGCGGAAACTACCAGGTACAGGATACTTTAAGCTCGGGGTGCTTAGCACTGTCTGATAAATTTAACTATGCGCTGGTGGTAAACAACCCAGGTACCAATACCGATATAGGTCTTACTATATTCCCTGTTCCTGCAAGCGGGCCTTTGAATATTATTTTCGTAGCTAAAGCAGATGAAAGCCTGACTATATCATTGATAAATGCCGTAGGAAAAATAGTTTACAACGGGCAGCAGTCAATTCCTGCGGGTAACTTCAGTACTACCATCAGCGTGGCCAACCTGCCGCCGGGGGGCTATATCGTAAAATTATTACTGGGGCAAAAGGAGTATAAAGCCAAGGTAATTATCAATAGGTGAGTTGGTGAATGGTGAACTGTGAATAGTGAGTGGTGGGAGTGCCTGCAACCTTAACTCCATTTACTGAGAAACTCGTTAAAGGCTTCTTTATATTGATCGCCGACGGTGATGTTAACTTTGTTTATTTGGAGTGCATTGCGGGTAATGGAATTGATCTTATCCAGCGAAACAATAAAGGAGCGATGCACACGCATAAACTTTTTTGATGACAGCTTTTCTTCAAGCGCTTTAAGGCTGGTGAGCGATAGCAAGGGCTTTTCAGCACTTTGCAGCCATACTTTTACGTAGTCTTTTAAGCCTTCAATGTACAGGATATCGGCTAACGCAATGCGCACCAATTGATATTCTACTTTTAAAAACAGGTATTCGTCTTCAATGCCGTCTTCGGTTATGGCTGGCGTCGTTGGGGCGGCAATAGCCGCTTTTGATTTTTCTAAAAGCTCAGAATAAGCCAGCGCCTTTGTCGCAGCATGTAAAAACTCTTCGTAATTAAAGGGCTTAAGCAGGTAATCGAGCGCATCTACACGGTAACCTTCCAGCGCAAACTGGTTGTAGGCGGTGGTAAAAATAATGCGGGGTTTAATGCCTTTGCTGTTGTCGATTACGCGCGCAAGTTCAATGCCGTTCAGATCCGGCATTTGTATATCAAGGAATACTACATCTATCTTTTGCGAATGGATAGCCTTTAGCGCTTCAATCGCACTCGGAAAACGGCCAACCAAATTTAAAAAAGGGGTTTGCTCTATAAACGAGGCCACCAGGCCAAGTGCCAGGGGCTCATCATCAACCGCAATACAATTTAATATCATGACAGATTGAGCGTTAAGTGAACCGAATAAACGTTTGCGGCGGTATCTTCATCTATTAATAATGAGTATTTACCGGGGTATAACAGATCGAGCCTGCGCCGGGTATTGTTAAGCCCTATCCCGCTGCCTGCTTCTAAATTATTGTTTTGTTCCTTAATTATGTTATTCGATATTTTTAATTCGACGGTTGTATTTTGCTGGCTCACACTTATATTAATTTTACTTGGCTGCGTAGCGCTTACGCCATGTTTAAAGGCATTTTCAACAAACGGCAAAAATATCATGGGCGCAACGGTCATATCTTTTAACGCCGGTGGCTCAGTAAAATTTATTTTTACCACATCCGTTAGCCGTAACTGCATCAGGCTGATATAATCTTTTATAAAGGCGATTTCCTGGCTTAGTTGTGGGATAGCGTTTTGGGTATCATACAATACATAACGCATCATTCTTGATAATTGGTGAATAGCCTTGCGGGATGTATCGGCATTTACGAGTGTAAGCGCATAGATATTATTCAGCGTATTGAAAAAAAAGTGCGGGTTTATCTGTGCTTTAAGGAACGATAATTCGGAACTTACCCGGTCCTGCTCCAAATCCTGGTGAAGCTGCTTATCATGCTGCCACTTTTGTATGGTAGTTATACTGGTGCTGATGCCAACCACCAAAGCAGTGGTGACAATCATAAATATATCAAATTCATTACCGCGGTTGCGATGTTTCGGCGGCCCGCTTTTATGAAAGGCTGCACCCATTAACTGGGGGATATTCAGCCATTGATCTGCATAATTATTTACGAGCACTATTACAACCCCAACGCTTATAATAATTAAAAAGTAAATGCCGGTGCGGTTTTTCAACAAAAGCTGCGGAACCAGTACCGACGAATTCAGATAGTAGGCTATAACCAACAGGCCTACCACGATCCCGTTTTTTATCCAAAACTGGTAAGGCACCACGATGTTCCAAGTAAGCGGCTGAAAGAAAAACAAGATCAATCCAAACGCTACCCATATCAATATATGAATAACTATAGTCACCAGCCCACTCTTCGATTTTGCAACGATCATCTTCTAATTGTTTTGCTATCAATTGCTTACAAGCAGTTAATATTATAGCAATATTACAAATGAATTTATCAATCCGGCAATAAAAATCTATCGGCAACCCAAACATACCGACGAAGAGCCAATTATCGTCTTTCAACACCCTATAGTCATCTGCCACAGCTAAACCACAGTTTTTATAGGATAAATAAGGGCTTTTATCTACTTGTTTAGCCTGCCGGTCTATTGCGTTTTTTTGCACCGGAATTTTGGTATTGATTTGCGGCATCTAATTGACAAGGATATGAAACTACCATACATTATAATTGCCGCATTCTTACTAATCAGCTTTAAAAGCTATGCCCAAACCGCCCGCGATGTACATGGGTCTGTTATTGACTCAACAAAGGTTACCCTGCCCGGCTCCACTGTTAAAATTTTGACCGGCACCGACAGTTCTACCACGGTGACTGATGCGAAAGGCGCATTTATGTTCCCGAACGTAAAAATGACCGGGCAGTTCAGCCTGGTTATACAGTCGATAGGTTTTGAGCCATTAAGGCGGCGCTTTACTCTGGATAATACCAACGATCCGGTGTTTTTAAAGCCGATAATTTTAAAAACATCAACTACAATGTTGAACACCGTGGTAATATCTGACGTGTTACCGATTAAAGTAAAGGAAGATACCGTCGAGTTTAATGCTGCGGCTTACAAAGTGCGGGATGGTGCGCCAATAGAGGATGTGATCAGGAAGGTGCCGGGTGCGGATGTGGATGCAAATGGTAATGTTACCTTCCAGGGAAAAAGCGTAACCAAAGTAAGGGTTAACGGCAAGGATTTTTTTGGCGGTGACTTAAAGACAGCTACGCAAAACTTGCCTGCTGACGCAGTACAAAGCGTTCAATTTGTAAACGACTACGGCGACCAGGCAAACCTTACAGGAATAAAAAGCGGCGACCCGGAAACAATATTAAATATCAACATAAAACCAAGCCGTAACCATGGATATTTTGGCCAGGCCAGTGCGGGCGATGGCAAAGACCTGATACCGCAGGTAAACGGCGATAAGGATGCTAACAGGCATGTGGTTCAAGGGAATTTATTCGACTTTAATGGCAATCAGCAAATTGCAGTGTTGGGTAATTTGAACAATACCAATACCAGCCTTTTTAACTTTGGCGGGCCCGGCGGCGGCAGGCAAGGCGGCGGCGGGCCCCCTGGGGGCAATACCACTAATGGCATCACTAATGCACGATCCATCGGCTTAAATTACCGCGACACATGGGGAAAAAAGATAACCGTTTATGGCAGTTACAGCTTCTCCGACAATACCGTGAACACCATCAGCACCACGCTGCAAAATAATATCTCGTTAACTAACCCCAGCTTAAACTCACAAACCAATAACGAAACCGACGGAAAGAAAAACCACCGGTTCACCTTCAATATGGAGTATAAGCCCGATACGATTAACTATTTTAAAATAAGCCCATCGTATTCATATGCAGGTGTTAATACCACGCAATTTGGTACCAATTTGCTTACTAATAACAGTATTGATACGGTATCGAATTATAATTATAGAACGTTAAGCAATTCATCGTCTCCGAATTATGGCATCAACGTATTGTACAACCACCGGTTTAACGGTCATGGCCGCAATTTTAGCGTGAATTTTGGTACAGGGCGCTCAACCAGCAACCAATATCAAAATCCATTATATACCTACATAAATGGCATTCCAAATGCGCCTTTAGAGCAGTTTATAATCACAAACAGCCATACTGATACTGTGGGTGCCTATTTCTCTTATATAGAACCATTGAGCAAGCACTCTTATATTGAACTGAATTATAATTACCGGCATGCTTACACCATCGCCGATAAAGATGCGGATACGGTAACGACAATCGGTCAGGTTGATAATTATCCTCTGTTAAGCAATAACTATAACTTTACATTTATTACTAACCGCTTTGGTTTAAACTACCGTTTTGTTGAAAAGAAATACAATTATGTATTGGGCGTTACTGCGCAGCCGTCGTTATTGGAAGGCAGCTCGCTGGAAAGCGCCCCGACACGTGTAAGCGCCTTTAACTTTTCGCCAAATGCACACTTTGTTTATAATTTTTCGCGCACGCAAACCCTGAGCGCTAATTACAGCGGCAGCAGTACCCAGCCCACTTATACGGAATTGCAGCCGGTAACCGATTTCTCGAATGCTTCCTACCCCGTAACGGGAAATCCCGATCTGAAGCCTGAATACAGCAATACATTTTCCATCAGGTATAATAAATTCAATTTTATGACGGGAAACGTTTTCTTTAGTAATTTCTCTTTCGTACAAACCGATAATAAGATTGTTGCAAACACCACAACCTATCCGTCTACCTACACCGACAAAAATTTTAAGAGCACCATTGCCACCAATTATTTAAATGCGTCAGGTTATTACTCGGCGCAGGCATTTTATGTATTCGCTAAGCCCTGGGATAACCGGAAATTTAATTTGTTTTTTATCGGCAACTTATCGTACAGCAATAACATATCCTACATCACCGACATTGCGCCAATTACTTTCGATTCCAATACCCAGGAAAACGTAGCTAAAACACTGGTAGCATCGCAAGGTGTTCGTTTCAGGGTTGATATTACCGATATCATTGATGCCGAGCTGAGCACCACTTACAGTATCACTTCATCAAAAAACTCTATCAATCAGCCCGGCATCCAGGACAATTTCAGATCGTGGGTATTGGGTGTAAACGGTAAGAATTATGTATGGAAAGATTGGACCTATAGCTACGATTTTTCAAAAACTATTTACTACGGCTATACAGGCTCTACCAATCCCAATGTTTTTAATACTTATGTTGAACGCCGGTTTTTAAAAGGTAATATGGGTACTATACGGCTTTCATTAATGGATGCCTTTAACCAAAACAAAGGCTTCACCAGCACGGCAAACGGCAGCTTTATTACGCAATCGGATGTAAACCGGCTGGGCCGTTACGGATTACTGACTTTTACCTACCGTTTCAGCAAAACGGCTGGTAAGGCACCTAATAATGGCCACGGCGGCTTTGGCGGTCCCGGCGGCCCTGGTGGTCCGCCTCCTGGTGGTGGTCCGGGGCCAGGTGGACCAGGCGGATTTTAAAGCCTAACGGTATCCAACAGGAATCAGCAAAAAAAGGAAAGTAACGGCTTTTTTCATGAAGTTAGTTGTTAAACCGCTGGTTTGCAGCTATTTGGGAAATAAGTACAAAACACTATCGCTGCCATTAACCCCGGGGGGGCGGTGACAATAATTTTATTAAGTACAAATAATATCTTGATAAACAAATATTTACGATTTTCGGACGGGGAATAATATTAAATCCTGACCCGTCCTTTCCGTTTGCCGGAGGATTTTTGAATGTCAATACGGAGAATGAGCGCAGACTGGCATGTCTCTCCGGCAGCTATCTTATATTTCTCTCGTCATCCTCCAATTGTTACCTTTACGCCGTGGCCGAAAAACAACGCTATTTTATTGAACTGGCTTTTGATGGCAGCGCTTACCATGGCTGGCAAATTCAGCAAAATGCGGTGAGCGTGCAGGAAGTACTTAATAAAAAATTATCGGTTGTTTTACGTCAGCCAATAGAAACTACCGGTTGCGGCCGCACAGATACCGGCGTGCATGCCCGCGAGTTTTTTGCACATTTTGATGGGGACGGAGGGACCATAGTCAAGGGTCCATGGTCGATAGACGGAACTTCTGAAGGCACCGTAAACGAATCCCCTGAAGCTACCATGGTCCATGGTCCATGGACTATGGACTCTCACCCATCGACAATGGACTACAACAACCTCCTGCGAAGCATCAACTCCGTTCTGCCCAAGGACATCGCCGTAAAAAAAATTTTTCCTGTAGCCGCTAGTGCGAATGCACGGTTTGATGCTGTTTTACGCACGTATCAATATCATATACATTTCAATAAGGACCCTTTTAAAAATGGGTACTCCTGGGAGCTACGCGACAGGCCCAATATTGATTTGATGAACCAGGCGGCTAATATTATTATGGAATATACCGATTTTAGCTGCTTTAGTAAATCAAATACACAGGTTAAAACCAATATTTGTAAAATAGCAAAAGCGGAATGGCGGAAGAATGACGACGGCATAGTTTTTCAAATTTCGGCAGACCGTTTTTTGCGTAATATGGTGCGTGCAATAGTAGGTACGTTATTGATGGTTGGCCTGAAAGAAATTGAGCCGGAAGGTGTACGTGTTATTATTGAAAGTAAAAACCGCAGTAAAGCAGGTACATCAGTGCCTGCGTGCGGATTGTATTTAACAGAAGTGTTGTATAAATTTTAGAATTACGATTTTAGATTTGAAAAGTAAAAATCAGAAATCGTAATTCGTAATTCGTAATTCTCAATTAAATGGCAGAGGTTACTGGTAAGGCGCTTGATTGGAAACTGCTGGGGCGGGTAATGCACTATGTTAAAC
>CAZZUU010000173.1:0-8242 GCA_964657275.1 uncultured Mucilaginibacter sp.
ATGACATATCGCTTTACCACCTCATGTTTGATCTTTCAAAACTTATTTTAAGCTGAAGCATTTTTCTAATTTCCTGTTAGCTTGTTAGTCCGGATTTATAATCTCGTGCTCAATAACTTGAGATTTATAATCCCGATACGTCCCTTCATGATGCGTGGAATAAAAATTCTGTTAGTCCGGATTTATAATCCCGGACTAAATTACACCCAGTTAGTCCGGATTTGTAATCCCGGACTCAATTAAAGGGGATTTGCAATCCCCACCCCATTCCTACACCCCTGTCTCGGTTAGTTAAGCCAATCATCCAAAACAATTATGTTCAATATACCGGTATGTTCACCAGCATATTCTGCGGCAGAACTCAAAACGTAATCTTCGGCCCGGTAAACTATCCCTGCCTCAACCGGATTTTGATGGATATAATTAATCTTTTGATCAATAAATTTACCGCTGGTTAGCTCAATTGGATGCAAACCATCCTGCCAGAATTTATAGTCCTTTATCTTTGGATTATATTTTCCGGCATATTCAAAATGTTTTAAAAGCCAATCTTTCCTGCTTTCGGCTATTTCTTTAATTGTTTTAACGACCTCTTTCGAAGTGAATTTTTTAAAATCACGCATCACATCCGACAACGTTAGCTCTTCATCATCCACCGAAGCCACCAAATGCAAATGACTTGGCATTAAGCACCATGCATAAATTTGAAGTTTTTTGTGTTGTTGACAATATTTTAACGCATTTATGATTACTTCACATAGTTCTTTCCGGGTAAAAACGTCTATCCAGTCGACAACCGTTATTGTTAAAAAATATTTCTCGCGGCTGGTAATTGTATATTTAAAACCCATATTCAAATATAGCTTCTGTCTCGTGGATTGCAAATCCACTTACTTTTAAGTCCAGGATGTGAACATCCGGACTAACGAGCGGGCGGGGGCGGGGGACAAAAAATAAATATTGGAATTAATTTGCGATTGGCTATGTTTTTAATTTAAGCGTGGACGCTTAAATTGTTTGTGTTCAAGTGTGGACACTTGAACAGGCGAGTTTAGTCAAGCAGTATCTTTACCAATCCTTTTGTTCCGCAATAGTTCCATGCACTGCTGTATAGATATTCATAGTCGTTTTCCGCAAAGCCAGCTTCTACAGGTCCAAAGGACTCTCTTGGAGGTTATGGTACCTGCCTGTCGGCAGACAGGTGTATAATCAACCGTTTGCTGATAAACGGCGCAATTTATGGGTTAACTTAAACCGGCGCAAGGCGCTGCAATCTAATTTAAACGTATGCGCTCATCAATTTGCTATTTAGTTGGCAAACTATACTTAATTTCGCTTGTCTAACTATAAAAACAAATAATGAGTATTTCCAAAACAATCACTATCGCTGCCAACAGCAGTAATCCGTTAACTGTTAACCGCCTGGGCTATGGCACTATGCGACTTACCGGCCCCGAAATATATGGCGAACCGCAAAACCGCCCGGAAGCATTGCAGATATTAAAAAAAGCTGTTGAAAGCGGCATTAATTTTATAGACACTGCCGACTATTATGGCGAAGACGTAACCAACCGCCTGATAGCCGAAGCGCTTTACCCTTACCCCGCCGATTTGGTAATTTGCACCAAAGTGGGCGGTGCCCGCAAGCCTGATAAAAGCTGGATACCCTTTAACCGGCCCGAAAATTTGCGCAGCAGTATTGACAATAACCTGCGCACACTTAAATTAGAGCAAATGGCTGTGGTACACTTCAGGGCGATTCAGGGTGCAGGCGCCCCTTTTAAGGAATCGATGGACGCGATGTTTGAATTGCAAAAGGAAGGCAAAATATTGCATATCGGCGTAAGCAATGTAACCCGCGACGAGCTGGAAACAGCCATGGCTATGGGCGAAATTGCAACGGTCGAAAATATGTATGGCCACGCACAGCGCGCCACACATAAAGCCGGGCACATGGTAAGTAATGGCGGTGAGGAAGTGCTGGGCATTTGCGAACAAAACGGGATACCATTGGTGCCCTATTTTTCTTTGTTTTTATCGATGCCCAAAAAAGATGAGCGTATTGCTGAGATCGCAAAGAAATACGGAGTTTCTGAAGTTCAGGCCAATATTGCGTGGCTGCTGCATCGCTCGCCGTGGATTTTGCCGATACCGGGTACGTCGTCATTAAAACATTTCGAAGAAAACGTGAAAGCTGCCGATATAGAGCTAACAAAAGAAGATATGGATTTTTTGGCGTAGCTTAGTTTTAATTTAAACCATTAACCATGTTATTTCCCGAAAATAAATACGATGAAGCGCCTGCATTCGACACTATAACCATGCTTTCGCCCGGCGGGGAAGATGACGAGCTCGATCAGGATAAAGATTGGTCTGACATTGATGATGAGGATTTTGAAGATATGGCCGAAGACCAGGACGATTTTCAGCAGATGGAACTTGACAATGATATTTACGATCCGGATGATGACGATCACCTGCCGGATGATGATCTTCAATAATAAATTTAATTTTTATAAGTTTTTGCCCCATTAATTCATTTTACTAAAAATATTAGTAATTTTGAAGTGTATGGATGCAGAGAGAATTACGGAAAAATTAAATATCCTTGCAGATGCCGCAAAATATGATGTGTCGTGCGCGTCAAGCGGAAGCAAGCGAAAAAATAAAGATAAAGGCTTAGGCAATGCCAGCAATGGCATCTGCCACAGCTATACCGAAGACGGGCGATGCGTTTCGCTGCTTAAAATACTGCTCACCAACCATTGCATTTTTGATTGTGCTTATTGCGTTTCCCGCAAAAGCAATGACGTTAAACGGGCGGCCTTTACCATACAGGAAGTAGTGGACCTCACCATAAACTTTTACCGGCGAAATTATATCGAGGGCTTGTTTTTAAGTTCCGGCATCTTTAAAAATGCCGATTATACCATGGAGCGATTGGTAACCATCGCCAAAAAGCTGCGCACAGAACATAATTTCAACGGCTATATCCATTTAAAATCAATTCCCGGCGCAAGCGACGAGTTGATGCGCGAGGCAGGTTTGTATGCTGACCGTTTAAGCGTTAACCTGGAAATGCCTACCGAGGCAGGCTTAAAACTATTAGCCCCGGATAAAAACCGACAGGATATGATCGACCCGATGGCGTTTTTAAACAAAGAGATAATTCAGCGCGCCGAAGAAAAAAAACTCTTTAAGAAAGCGCCTCTGTTTGCCCCTGCCGGGCAGAGCACCCAGGTAATTATAGGCGCTACGCCCGAAAATGATCAGCAGATACTACAGACGGCGGATCACTTTTATAAAAACTTTAATTTAAAGCGCGTTTATTATTCAGGCTATGTACCGGTTTTAGCCGATAAACGCTTGCCTGCTTTAAATACGGCCGTGCCGATGGTTCGGGAAAACAGGCTTTACCAGGCTGACTGGCTGATGCGGTTTTATGGCTTTAACATTAATGAAATTGTAAACCGCGAACAACCGCTGCTCGACCTGGATATCGACCCGAAACTTGGATGGGCCATTCGTAATATGCAGGCGTTTCCCATTGATGTGAATAAAGCTGATCTGCAAATGATTTTGAGAGTGCCGGGCATAGGGCAGCTTTCGGCACAAAAAATTGTAAGTGCACGCAAATTCGCAAAACTCAATTGGGAACAATTAAAGAAGATAGGCGTAGCCATTAACCGCGCCAAATATTTTATTACCTGTAAAAGCAATGAGTTTGAGCGGCGCGATTTAACCGGCACTGCCATTAAACAATTTATACTGGCCGGGTCTACAAGTAAATATATAGCCAACAAGCCCGCTCAATTAAGCCTTTTTTGATATGACGCGGCTTATTTACGATGGCACTTTTGAGGGCTTGCTCACGGTAATATTTGAAATTTACGAGAGAAAACTTGGTTTAGTTAATCTGGAAAAAAACGAGGTGAGCAGTAGCGCTTTGTTTGAGGATGTTGTTCATGTAATTACAGATGAAGAACGGGCAAACCGCGTTTTAAAAGGTTTGGGTAAAAAACTATCGCCAGTAGGTATACAGCGTATTTATATTGCCCACATGGCAGGCATAGAAAACGAGGACAATATGATAACAGGCTTTATAAGATACGCCCTGGATTCCCCGGTGAATATAGAGGGCGATTTCGGCAATAAATATGTAATGCACCTATCCGAAACAGTGGTTAAAATGCGCAGGGAAAAACACCGCATGGAGGCATTCGTCCGTTTTCAGCAATTAAAAGACGGGACATTTTACGCTGCGATTGAACCGGATTTTAACGTTTTACCGTTATTGATAACGCATTTTAAAAGCAGGTATGCCGATCAGAAATGGATGATCTATGATATCAAACGCAAGTACGGGCTATATTATGACTTGAATGACGTTGAGTTTATAGAGATGGAATTTTCGTCGGCGAAAAATCCGGCAAATGTGATTGCGCTTTTTGGTGAAGATGAAAGTGTTTACCAGCATCTATGGAAAAACTATTTTACCAGTGTAAATATTACATCGCGCAAGAATACCAAGCTGCATGTAAGGCATATACCCAAAAGGTATTGGAAACATTTAACGGAGAAAATTTAAATTGAACTACCATCATGCTTCACATTTCGAGCTAATTATGAACACACCTTTTAACTAACCTATATTGTTGTTATCTTAGTACCTGTGGATAATTTTATTGTTTCGGCACGCAAATACCGCCCGGCTACATTTGAAACCGTTGTAGGTCAGCAACATGTAACCAATACGCTCAAAAACGCCATTAAAAATAACCAGCTGGCCCAGGCATTTTTGTTCTGTGGTCCGCGAGGTGTGGGCAAAACCACCTGTGCACGCATCCTGGCAAAAACCATCAATTGTGAAAATTTGCAGCCCAACGGCGAGGCTTGCGGGGTTTGCAGTTCGTGCCAGTCCTTTCAAAATGGCAATTCATTTAATGTACACGAGTTGGATGCTGCATCCAATAATTCTGTCGACGACATCCGCAGTTTGATCGAGCAGGTGCGCATACCGCCACAGGGTGTAAGGTATAAGATCTATATTATTGATGAGGTACACATGCTATCGCAGGCAGCATTCAATGCGTTTTTAAAAACGCTGGAAGAACCGCCGCATTATGCGATTTTTATACTCGCCACTACCGAAAAGCATAAAATACTGCCAACCATACTTTCGCGCTGCCAGATATTTGACTTTAACCGTATCCGCGTTGAAGATATGGCGGCACACCTGGCGTCTATTGCCGAAAAAGAACAAATCAGCTATGAGCCGGACGGACTACATATCATCGCACAAAAGGCGGATGGCGGGCTACGTGATGCGCTCTCCATGTTCGACCAGATCGTTAGCTTTTCAGGAGGCCTGGTAACTTACCGTGCCGTAATCGATAACCTAAACATACTTGATTACGACTATTATTTTAATATTACCGACAGCTTACTGAACGAAGAGAATGCCCGCACCCTGCTGTTGTTTGATGAGATATTAGGGCGCGGGTTTGACGGCGCGCATTTCATATCCGGGCTGTCGGAGCATTTCCGTAACCTGCTGGTAGGTAAAGATCAAGCTACCATTAAGCTGCTCGAAGTGAGTGATGGTATAAAAACCAAATACCTGCAACAAGCGCAAGCTTCGTCGGTTTCTTTTTTGCTTTCCGCGATGAACATCGCCAACCAATGCGATTTGAGTTATAAGCTGAGTAAAAATCAGCGTTTACAGGTGGAGCTTGCCTTACTCAAAATGTGCAACCTGGTTTCGGTGTTTAACCTGGCCACTTCTCCAATGCCGGCAATGTCTTCTACAGAAGGGCAAATAAAAAAAAAACCTGATCCCGCAAGGATAGAAAGTAATCAATCAATCGACGTTCCGATAGCAAGCGAAGCACCGCCGGTTTACCAAACAGCGAAAACAATCGCTAATGAGCCGCAGGTAACATCCGTTAAACCGGAAGTTGTTGCGGAAAAGCCAAAGGTTTTTATACCAAATATGCACACACCCTCCACCTCGGTGAAGATACCGTCGTTAAAAGATGTCGCTAAAACTGCGGAAGAGGTATTGGAAGAAGACCCCTACCTCAAAGGCAATGATCGGGAAAGTTTTACCCCTGATGAATTTTCAAAATGCTGGAGCGATTTTGCTGCTAAACTCAAAGTCGAGGGCAAAAAAAACGCCCTCACTATTTTCACCTCTAACCCGCCAAAATTGATTGCTCCCGAAAGCTATGAAATTATCGTGGAAAACAAGGTCCAGGAAACAACCTTCAGGGACGAGCGGCCAAACCTGCTTAACTTTTTACGGGCCACGCTAAAAAACTACGGCATCGAGGTAAGTGTCCGCATAGATGAAAAGGCCATTGTAAAACGCCCTTATACCTCATCTGAAAAGTTTCAGCACATGGCCGCAAAAAATCCTGCGCTGGTTGATCTGAAAAACAAGTTTAATTTGGATTTTGATTAGGATTCCCCTGTTCATTGTAACACCCAAAGCATGGCGGCGCAAGATGCCGTTGTAACACGTTGCTCATATTTTCCTATTACCTTCCAACAAAGCACTATCCGCACAAGCAGCTTTAATTCTCCCCCCCCGACAATGTTAACAAGGTGAGCGATGTTAACAAATTATCAATTGTGATATATTGATAATCAAAAACTTAACACAGGGTTTATGATTTGATTTAACGGCAATTCTACATTTGATTATTGAAAGACAGTAAAAAAATGAAAAGAAAACTCTTTACAACCGCACTTTTATTATGCTGCTTTTTTGTAGGGTTTGCAACCGTATCAAATTTAAATGGCAGTTGGAACGGTTTATTAAAAACCGACCAGGGTGATGAATATCCCTTGCTGTACAAATTTAAAATTGATGGCGACGAACTAACCGGAACCGCTAAAACACCTAAAGGCGAAATGCCCATCAACGATGGCAAAATAACCGGAAGCCACTTTACATTTAACGTGGTGGTAAGCGGCATGGAGATTGATCACAGCGGCAAATTTTACGGAGACTCTGTTGGTGTCGACATTAGTTTGGGTGATGCCAAATCGCACGCAACGTTAAAAAGAGCCCAATAATTCATGACATTTCCGGGTTGAGATTTGGGCAGCCGGCGTGCCTGTTTTAATTTTTTTTGAAGATTGTTTATGTTTACTTTTAAAATTATATTTGACTGTAACATTTACTTCGGCAACAAGTCTCACTAAAAAAACCAGGAACCATTATGAAAAGAAAAATTTTTACGACTACAGCATTATTGTGCTGCTTTGTAGTTTGCTTTGCTTATGTAGCAACAGACGTAAGCGGCAAATGGATCGGCTCTATTAAAGGACAGGACGGCAATAATTTCGACCTCAATTACAATTTCAAGGTTGACGGCGACAAGTTAACCGGTTCTGTAACATCGCCGCAAGGTGAAACCGCGATTACAGATGGGAAAGTTAACGGCAGCGATTTCTCGTTCACCGTTTCTGTAAATGGAAACGATATAAAAAATGTTGGAAAATATTATGCCGCCGCTGATTCAGCAGGTATAGATGTAGACTTTGGCGGCAATAATTTTCACATCCCGCTAAAGCGCGATACCAAATAATCAAAAACACCAGCGAAAATTAAATTATGAAAAAAAGCTTTTTTGTAACTACTGCATTAGCAGGTTGTTTTGTTTGGTTTGCAGCGACAACTGATTTAAACGGCAAATGGAAAGGCGTGATAAATGCGCCCGATGGTAATCAATATCCCCTCAATTACGTATTAAAGATTGATGGCGACAAATTAACCGGCACCGGCACTTCACAAGAGGGGGACGTACCGTTAACTAATGGGATGATAAGCGGGGATAGTTTTTCCTTTACTATTAACGTAGGCGGCGTTGACGTGAAAAATACCGGGAAATATTATGCAGCGGCAGATTCAGCCGGCCTTGATGTAGATTATCAGGGAACTAAAATGCATACCACGCTGACACGGGATACCAAATAATAATTCCCCGGGATAAAATAGTATTCCTAAAAAACCTTGTCAAACGACAGGGTTTTTTGCTTCAACCCTGCCCTCTCCAAAAGAACGTGTTTGAATGTTATCCCTCTACCTTGGAGAGGGCGGGGTGAGGCGGCCTTTCGTTATTTAAAACGAAAATAAATAGCAATTTTTTCTAAAACCGCTTTTTATTTAATCCAGCCGTTTTACCTTTGCGGCGATATGGGTCGTCGCTTTGTAGCTTATTCATTGATCATTGCA
>CAZZUU010000174.1:0-1817 GCA_964657275.1 uncultured Mucilaginibacter sp.
TGTTCGAGATGCTGGGCAACTGGAGCTTTGGCGATTACTTTAAAAAGGAAGCCATCGCCTGGAGCTGGGAATTGCTAACTGAAGTTTATAAGATAGATAAAGAACGCCTTTACGTCACTGTTTTTGAAGGTGACGAAAAAGAAGGTTTACCCAAGGACCAGGAGGCTTACGACTATTGGAAACAATACATCCCGGAAGACCGCATCCTGTTAGGCAATAAAAAAGATAATTTTTGGGAAATGGGCGAAACCGGCCCCTGCGGCCCATGTTCCGAAATACATTATGACAGTCGTGAAGAAGGTGAAAGGTTAAAGGTTGCAGGCGCAAGCCTGGTAAATGCCGATGACCCGAATGTGATTGAGATTTGGAACAATGTATTTATGCAGTTTAACCGAGTTTGGGGTGGTATAGATGGTGGACAAAGAGAATTCTTATCCGCTGCTGAAATATTGGACGATATCGATCAAAAGAAGTGGAAGGCCGAAACCATATGGAAATACACTGCATTAGTGAGTTTACCGGCCAAACATGTAGACACGGGCATGGGCTTCGAACGACTAGTTAGAGTAATTCAAGGGAAAACCTCAAATTATGACACCGACATATTCCAGCCTTTGATACAGTTTATAGCTGTAAAGAGTTGTAAAGAATATATTAATCAAATTACTTTCAATGATATGCTTGAAGGTAAAAATAAAGTCGCAGTTTCGATGCGCGTGATGGCGGATCATGTTAGAGCCGTTAGTTTCGCGATATCAGATGGGCAGTTACCCTCCAACAATAAAGCAGGCTATGTGATCCGCCGTATTTTGCGCCGGGCAGTTAGATACTCTTATCAATACTTAGGTTTTAAGGAACCATTTTTAAACCAGTTGGTGCCGTTATTGGCAGAACAGTTTAAGGGTGTGTTTGATGAATTGTACGCCCAAAAAGATTTTGTTCAGAAGGTGGTTTTGGAGGAAGAGATTTCTTTTTTGAGAACATTGGGTAAAGGATTAGAGCTATTGAAGCATCAAGTAGCTTACGTTGATGAAATCGAGAAGTTTTTACAATCACATTATGGAGAATCATGGCACGATATTCCTATTTATCAAGTAGCAGACTATATTAATTGTAACGCCGTCGTTCTTAATTTAGCAAGATATATTTCAGATCACGTTCCAGTGCCTTGGGAATCAGGTGGGTTTAATTTTGTTGAATTTGAGAGCCTGTTACAAAACACTTTAGATTACGATGAAGCTTATAATAAATTATTCAACTACGTAACGAGATTACGAGGTGATGTCGTTTTTATTTTATATGATACTTACGGATTTCCGGTAGATTTAACAAACTTAATAATGCAGGAAATTCATAGGGAGATTGATATTGAATGGTACAATACATTAATGAATTTACAAAAAACCCGCTCCCGCGCTGCAACCGCCATTGATACCGGCGACTGGGTAATTTTAAAAGATGACGACAACGTTGAGTTTACAGGTTACGATGAAACCGAAACCATTGCGCACATTATAAAATACCGCAAGGTAACCGCCAAAGGCAAAGATCAATACCAGTTGGTTTTGGATAAAACGCCGTTTTATGCCGAGAGTGGCGGTCAGGTTGGCGATACCGGTGATCTCGTTTTCCCCGATGGTGAAGTAGTCCCGGTAACGGATACCAAAAAAGAAAACGGCCTCATTGTGCATTTTGTTGATAAGCTGCCGGAAGATATTGATGATGCCTTAACCGCCATAGTCGACCCTAACCGGCGAACAGCAATCATGAATAACCATAGCGCCACCCACCTGCTGCATGCTGCTTTAAAACAGGTT
>CAZZUU010000174.1:1827-8203 GCA_964657275.1 uncultured Mucilaginibacter sp.
CGTAAATCAAAAAGGATCGTTGGTTAACTCGGAGTATTTGCGGTTTGACTTTTCACATTTCGCCAAAGTTACCGATGATGAGCTTGCGCAGATTGAAGCCATTGTTAATGAAAAGGTGCGCGAAAATATCGGTTTAAAAGAAGAACGCAATGTTCCTTACCAGGAAGCAATAACCAGTGGGGTAACCGCATTGTTCGGCGAAAAATATGGCGATTTTGTGCGTGTAATTACTTTTGATGACCAATTTTCAAAAGAACTTTGCGGCGGCACGCACATTGCTGCTACCGGCCATATTGGCTATTTTAAGATTATTGCCGAAAGCGCAGTAGCGGCTGGTGTAAGAAGGATTGAAGCCATCACAGGCATAGCAGCCGAAAACTATATTAACGACCAAAGCAGGTTAGTGCACCAGTTAAAAGAGCTGCTGAAAAACCCTAAGGATATTTCTAAAAGTGTTGAAAGCCTGCTTGACGAAAATACCCGGCTGAAAAAAGAAATTGAAAAATCGGTATTGGAAAAATCATCCGGCTTAAAGGATGAACTCGCAAAAAAAGCAGAGCTAATAAACGGCGTTAATTTCATCGCCCAAAAAGTGGACCTGCCAAACCCGGAAGCCATTAAAAACCTGGCTTACCAGCTAAAAGATATTGTGCCGAACATGTTCCTTGTTTTAGCTTCATCAATTGACGATAAACCCGGTTTAACCGTTATGATCGCGGAAACGCTGGTAAAAGAAAGAAATCTTAACGCCGGCAATATTGTTCGCGAACTTGCTAAAGAAATCAAAGGGGGCGGCGGCGGTCAGCCTTTTTTTGCGACCGCTGGTGGGAGCGATGCAAGTGGGCTTGATAAGGCACTTGAAAAAGCGAGGGATTTTGTTTCCTAATATATCCGAGTAAAAAAGGTGCTGTTTTGGAAGATTTTGTCATTGTAAGAGGAACGACGCGGCAATCTCGTCGCCTGTGGTTAACGAATATGCATAACGGCAATGATTAGCTAAGAGATTGCTACGCTCGCAATGAACTGTGTTTAAAAGCAAATATAATTTGAATAATTTTCATTGTATTTTGTTTTTGTGTTGCGATAGCAAAAGCCTGTTTAAGTAGTTTATTTGCTACGGCAATCAGCGCTTGTTTTTTTGCTTTTCCTTTAGCTATCAATCGGTCATAAAGTTCTTTACACGCCTTGTTACATCTTTTGGCACTCCACGAACAGATGTACAGCATTGCTCTGATCCTGGACATGCCCATTTTGCATATTCGAGCCCTGCCTTTTACACTGGTTCCTGATTCGAATAACCTTGGACAAATGCCAATATATGAACTTAGTTTACGATGATCACTGAACCTGTCAAAGCCACCGCTTAAAACAATTAGTGCCATTGCGGTCTTTTTCCCCATACCTGGTATAGTTTCAAGGTTTGACAGCATTTGTGCATAGTGTTGCTTTGCTATAGTTTCCATTGTCTTGCTTAGTTTATTGATCAGGTCTTGTTTGTGTTCGAGTTCCTTAATGATCGTTTTTCTAAGTTGTTTATCCAGCATCCCGCTATAGGTGAAGCTTTCCAACTGATTGCTCAAAGCGGTTCGTTCTTTGTTTAGGTTTAATAATAATGCCTCCATGTGTTGCAAGTTGATCACATGTTGCTCTGGCTTTTGCCATAATGCCGGCTTTTCTGTTTTGCCGTATTCGGCGATCATCATCGCATCTTTTTTATCTGTTTTAGCTCTTGACATTCGCATCTGGCAGAACCGCCGGATCACCAATGGGTTTATAACGCTTACCCCAATATTGTGATCGGTAAGAAAACTCGCCAGTTGTAAATAATAAGGACCTGATGCTTCCATGACAACAATATCTCCTGAGGTTAGAACTGATTGTAAAGACTTAAAGCCTGGTTCATCATTACTGAATTTGTAATAATGATATGCTGAGCCTTGAGGAACAGCTACATCAAAGAACGATTTTGAAATGTCAATGCCTGTGTAATTTGTTGAGGTTTGCATAACTTTGTTTTAGAGATAATAAAAAGTAGAAGAACTGCTTAACGGCTTATCAATCCTACATTCAGGCTCTCGGCCTAATGAACTGTTCAAGCTCTTAAGCAAAGGGTAAAGGGATCAGCATTGCGAACGGGCTTTCCAGAGCCCAATGACACGACTTGACCTTTTCTCTTTACCCTTTTCTTCTCCTATAAAATTATTCCTAATTATCTTTCCTTACAATCCCAATCCAAACATAGGATGATACATTTAAAATTTCCAATCAACTTATTCAACTCAATCAACCCACTTACTTGCGTTTTATAAATACTTATCCTATGTTTGCAGCGCTTTAGGTTTCCGATGAATAATCGGGATTAAAAGGGAATCCGGCGTAAATCCGGAACTGTCCCGCAGCTGTAAGCTCCATAACCATTGTCCATTCTTATTGGTCACTGTATGCCGAAAGGTACGCGGGAAGACCGGGCAAAAGGGGAGTAAGTCAGAAGACCTGCCAGAGCACTATATTATTCATAGCTTTCGGGGATTGAAGCTTGGATGTGAATGCTCTTCATAGTGTATTTTCATTCTTTCTTTTTTATTTCTGTATGCTGTGGGATCAACTCACAACCATGCAAAAAAAAGTAACATACACACAAGGATGTTTCCGGTTTTTACGGGTAGGCTTACTTTTTTTTTATTTTGTTGCTCCTTATTCGCTTTTCGCGCAAAGCGATTCCACAAAAAAGCTGAAGGAAGTTAAAATACAAACAAAACCCATCCCACAAATTCAAACGATTACCCCATCGCAACAAATCTCATCGGAGGATTTTGACCGTTATAGCGCATTTAATGTTGCGGATGCGATCAGGAATTTTGCAGGTGTTAACGTTAAAGATTACGGCGGAATTGGAGGCCTGAAAACCGTATCGGTACGCGGACTTGGTGCTAATCATACCGCGGTATTGTATGACGGTGTGGCGATAAACGATGAAGAAAACGGACAGATTGACCTGGGAAAGTTTAATTTGGAAGGTATAGCACAAATTACGCTTTATAACGCGCAGCCCGATAATATCCTTACACCGGCAAGGTCATTTGCCTCGGCAAGCGTGATATCCATTAACACAGTACAACCCCGTTTAACTGTCGAAAAATCTTACCAATTTTTAGTAGGATTGAAGGCGGGTTCATTTGGGCTCATTAATCCTTACGCGCAATGGCAGCAGCGTATCAGTAACAATTGGTCGTTTATAATTAATAGTTACCTCGAAAACGCCAACGGTCGCTATAAATATAAAAATATCGGGTTTGGATCAGATAGTACACAAACACGCAATAACGCAGCTGTTAGCGACCAGGAAATTGATGGCGCGTTGTATTGGGCTAAAAGCGACAGCAGTAAATTTAATCTTCATATTAATTATTACAATTCCGATCGGGGCTTGCCCAGTGCGGTGGTGCCGGTATCGCATCAGCAATTATGGAACAGGAATATTTTCGTACAATCAGGCTATGAGCATGCATGGACTGACGGATTTAACTTGCTGCTCAATACTAAATTGTCGCAGGAATACACACGCTATCGCGATCCTGATTATTTAAACAATGCCGGCGGATTGGATGATCGTTATACCCAACGCGAATTTTACCAGTCTGCTGCTTTAAGTTACCGTTTGGCAGCAAATTGGGAGGTATCTTATGCTGCTGATGTTTCCTTTAGTAATCTTAGAGCATATAGTCCTAATGGCGCAATTTATAAATATGCCTTCCCGTCAAGGTTTACCCTTTTAAATGTGCTGGCAAGTAAGTTTACTGTTGGCCGGCTACTTTTACAGGGCAATCTATTAAACAGCTACGTTAACGAGCACGTAAAAGCAGGTACCGCCACCCCAGCCAAAACGGCGTTGTCACCGACATTGATAGCCTCCATTAAGCCATTTAAGAATCAAAACGTACAATTACGGGCCTTTTATAAAGATATTTTCCGCGAGCCTACCTTTGATGAACAATATTTGTTCGCGATTAATGGATCACGCGATTTAAAACCCGAGTTTGCCAAACAATATGATATTGGCTTTACCTATAGAAAAGCAATTGAACAGTTTCTTGATTACATCAACGTTTCAGTAGATATGTACTATAACACCGTTACCAATAAAATTGTGGCGGTGCCAAATCAAAACCTCGAAATACCAACAATAACTAATCTTGGCAAGGTAAGAATTGAAGGTGCAGATGTAAGCATTAACACCAACACCAAAACAGCTAACGGCTGGCGTGGCGAGCTGTCACTAAATTATTCCTATCAATATGCAGTTGATGTAGACCGCGACCAATATTACTTGCAGCAAATTGCATACACCCCAAAAAATACCCTTGCTGCAAATGCTGGTATCAATTATTACAATGTCGGGGTTTATTTTAACCAGCTTGTAGCATCATCGCGTTATTTCGGTGGCCAAAGCACTCCGCAAAATTTCCTTGATGGCTATGGGATTAGCGATCTGTCGTTTATTTACAAGTTTATTGCCTATTCAAAAAATGCGGTGCTGGCGCTGCATCTCGATAATTTATTTAATCAAAATTATGTCATCGTCAGGAGCTTCCCGATGCCGGGACTTTCCATTCTTGCTTCACTTCAAATAAAAATTTAATAAAAAAATAAAAACATGAAAAACTTAAAACACCAAATTCTATTAACCGCAACGGTATTGTTTTTTGCACTTGCATCGTGCCATAAAGACAAAAAAATAACGCCCGCACCCCCGGCCCCCGGTATTTTTGTGCTTAACCAGGGAACTTTTAATAACAACAACAGTACGTTATCATTTTATAATTTTAACACTCAGCAGGTGACATCGGATATATTTACAGCAGCAAACGGTACAGGCCTGGGAGATACCGGTAACGACATAGAAATTTACGGAGCAAAAATGTATATCGTAGTAAACGTTTCAAGCACTATTGAGGTTGTTGACCCAAAAACCTCCAAATTAATCAAAGAGGTGAAAATGTTTAATGGTGTTGTTGCCCGGGAGCCGCGTGATATTGTGTTTTACAAAGGCAGTGCCTACATAACTTCTTATGACGGTACGGTAGCTGTTATGGATACCACGGCATTAACCATCAGTAAGTATATTACTGTAGGCCGCAACCCTGAGCAACTCACCGTAGCAAACGGAAAACTTTATGTGGCAAACTCTGGCGGATTAGGTTATCCGAATTTTGATAACACGGTGTCTGTAATTGACTTAGGTACGCTAACGGTAACTAAAACCTTAACCGTTGTTGCCAACCCACAGAATGTAGGTACAGATGGTAATGGTAATGTTTATGTGCTTTCGGCAGGTAATTATAACGATGTGCCGTCAAGTCTGGCAGTTATTGACGATGCTCAGGATGTTGTAAAATCGCAAACCAATTTTGACGGCAGCGGTATGCTGGTGCAAGGTGCCAACGCCTATTTTATAACATCTGCCAATAAGATCATAGTTTACAATACTGCAACGCAAACCGTTACAAATGCCGGCTTTATTACCGACGGAACAACCATTACCAACCCGTACAGCATAGCGGCTAATAGTACCACAGGAGAAGTGTTTGTGACCGATGCAAAAGACTTTAAGTCGAACGGAACCTTGTTTGCCTTCGATAAAACCGGTAAAAAAGACTATTCAGTTACTGTGGGAATAAATCCAGGCAAGGTGGCTTTATACGGTAATTAAAATATTCGTTTTATTTAACCAGATAATCAGTAATTTTACCTAACAAATTCTATTATGTCATTACAAAAAATAAATACACGCACCATTGTGCTGATCCTGATGATAGTGGCTGCAGCGGTCATGCGATTGGTTAGTTATAAGTTTCCTTATGTTTTGAGCAACTTTACACCAGTCGGTGCTATAGCTTTATTTGGCGGCGCTTATTTCACCGACAAGTGGAAGGCGTATGTGGTTGTATTGATTACGCTGTTTGCCAGTGATATCCTGATAAATCATTTATACACATCCAAATGGGAGTTGTGGTACGGCGGTTCATTTTGGGTTTACCTAACTTTTGCTATTATGGTTTTTATTGGCAGCCTTATAAAAAAAGCCAGCGTGGCAAATGTGGGAATAGCCTCATTGGTATCAGTAGCTATTCACTGGTTAATAATTGATTTGCCGTGGATGTACGGAACACTTTATCCGCATACTTTAGCCGGATATGGTCAATCGTTGGTTGCTGCCATACCTTTTGAACGCAATATGATATTAGGCGACATTTTATTTTGCTCCATTTTATTTGGTGGTTTCGAGCTGGCAAAAAGTAAATACACCGCGTTGCGAAGCGCACGAGAACTGGTTTTATAATTAAGACTTTAAGCAGAAAAAGCGGTTCCTCCAAAC
>CAZZUU010000175.1:0-8178 GCA_964657275.1 uncultured Mucilaginibacter sp.
CTATTTTCGGCAATTTATACCCATTATAATATTCCTTCATCAGGTACTCTTTATTGATGGCGTTATCAGTAAATTGATGTGCGGCATCGTTCCATTCCAGCTTTTTGCCGCTGCGAAAAGCAATGTTGCCCATTTGCGCTACAGTTGCCACATGCGCACCGGCCTGTACTGAGCAATGCAGGTCTTCCATCTTGCGCGATTTAACCACACTCACAAAATTTTCCCAATGCTTATCGAGGCCGTTATCAGACGATGCTACAAATGGCTTGCTTACTTTGCTTTTACTTTGCCGTTCTTCAATCACTTCCCATCCGCCGCGGTTTAAAATAAGTGTGCCGTTGTTGCCAATGTAGGCAATCCCGTGGTCGCGGTTATAAGAACCATTGTCTATCCCCATGGCCGAATCCCAAACCATGTTGAAGCCGTCAAACTCATATAATGTTGTTAAGGTGTCCGGTGTTTCTTCATATAGATCCGGGTACGCAAATCTCCCGCCAAGGGCCGAAACGGTTTTTGGGATTGGTGAGTTCATCCCTAACAGGCCATAATCCAGCAGGTGCACCCCCCAATCGGTCATTAAGCCGCCGGCGTAGTCCCAAAACCAGCGAAAATTAAAGTGGAAACGGCTGGCGTTAAACGGAAGTGTTTTTGACGGGCCAAGCCACGTGGTATAATCAACTCCTGTCGGTGGTGCACTATCGGCCACTACCGGACCGGGTTTCATCCATCCCTGGTAGCACCAAACCTTTACGGTACGGATATTTCCTAACTGCCCGCTTTGCACAAAAGCAACCGCATCCTTAAAATGCTGCTGACTGCGCTGCCATTGCCCGGCCTGCACCACTTTATTGTAATGCTGCTGTGCATTTACCATGGCGCGGCACTCGCCTATGGAGCTGCCAACCGGTTTTTCGCAATACACATCCTTACCGGCCATGCAGGCGTGAATCATAATCATGGCATGCCAATGATCGGGAGTACCGATAATAACGGCGTCAATATCTTTTTGATCCAGTAGTTGGCGGTAGTCGCTGTATCGTTTGATCTTCGAAGTATCATAATTCATTTTGGTCAAATCGTCCAGCCTTTTGTCGAGCACATTGCTGTCAACATCACAAATAGCGATCAGGTTTACGCCGAGCACTTTAAGCGCTGCCTTTGTATCTGACCATCCCATCCCATGTAAGCCGATAGCGCCGATGTTAAGCTGATCGCTTGGCGCGATGCGGTTTTTAAAAATTGCGAAAGCCTGGTTGTTTAATGAAGCAGCCATCAAACTGCCACCCGCTAAAAGGGCGGATTTTTGGATAAAATCCCTTCGTGAAGAACTCATAGTTTATGAAATTGGTGCTATAAAATTAGCTTAATTTCCAGGATATCCAATTGCATGAGGTGGTTGTCGCAAATTTGTTGCATGCAGAGGGCAAGAGAGTAAAATATCGAACACCGAATGACGAATAATGAATGATGAAGTACTTCTGAGTTCGACATTCGACATTCATTATTCGATTTTACAGTACTTCAATATCTTCTCCTGGCAACCCGCATCAGTTGCCTGTGGCGCTTGTTGTCGTAGTATTGGGTGGTAACTAAAATGGCATGGATAACGCCGGGGATCCAAAAAAACAAAGTGAGGAAGATATTCAATATAAATGCACCTATCTTACCGGTAGTTAATATTGCCAATGGCGGAAATAAAAAACATAAAAAGTAACGCATGATCATTAATAGTGCTGATTGCTATATTGATTTTATATTGGATGACGGTTTTGGTAATTTGTTACATGAAAGAAAAAAAGGAAAGTCATGCTGAACTTGTTTCAGCACCTCACTTGCAAAGTAAACGTCATGCAAATTGCGCATTAACGGGCAAGGCGGCTACCGGCCTGAGGCGTGCTGAAACAAGTTCAGCATGACCTAATGGGTTTTTTATTCAAACGAATAACCTACACTCACCGTATAACGATCAGGAGCAGATATTAATTTCAAAAATCACATCAATTAATATCTTTACCTTAATTTCCCTTTAAATATGATCATCGTAATTCAATGTAAGGACCAGGTAGGATTAGTGGCGTCGGTTTCGGCGATACTGGCAAGCGAGCAGCTTAATATCGTTTCTATGCGTGAGCATGTAGACCAGGAGGATAACCAATTTTTCCTCCGGCTGGAAGTTACCAATAACGACGATAACGGATCACTTGAAAAGAAATTACGGGCACAACTTCCGGCAGACGCCTTCATTAGCATAAACCCCTTGCCGCAAAAAAAGGTGATGGTGCTGGTAACCAAAGAATACCATTGCCTGGCCGATATCCTGATCCGCAATTATTTTGATACGCTTGGCGCGACGGTGTTAGGTGTAATCGGCAACCATACCGTATTACAGGATATTTGCGGCAAGTTTGATATGCCTTTCTTTCATGTTTCGCATGAGGAATTCAGCAAAGCGGAATTTGAGGGCAAAATCATAGACATCATTGAACAACACAGCCCGGACTATATTGTCCTGGCGAAATTCATGCGCATTTTATCCCCTGTACTGGTTGCAAAGTTCCCGATGCGGATCATTAATATACACCATTCCTTTTTGCCGGCATTTATCGGGGCCAACCCTTATAAAAAGGCTTTTGAACGGGGCGTAAAGCTTATAGGCGCCACCGCCCACTTTGTTTCAAACGAGCTCGACGAAGGGCCGATCATCGCGCAGCAGATCATCCCTGTAAACCATTCATTCACAGCAGCCGGCATGGTAAAATCCGGCAAGGAAATTGAAACCTCGGTATTGGCGAAAGCCCTTAAGCTGGTTTTTGAAGACCGGGTGTTTGTTTACAAGAACAAAACGGTGATTTTTGAGTAGGGAGAAGTCGGAAGTCCGAAGTCAGAAAAGTCCGAAAGACGTAAAACTGATAGCTATATAAATCAGCACTAACAACCAATAACTTCAGTGCATTTGCTAAACCATTCAGGTTAATCAAAAATTCTTTTCATTGGCAATCACCAATCATTATATTGTAACAATACCGAACACCTACCGTTCGGATATGTAACATACCTTCGGGATAACATGTTATTTAATGTATTAATAATCAGTAATTTGCAATAACGGCATAGTAGTTAGCGGAGTACGGTTAGATTTACGAAGTTTTAAAACGGCGAAGCCCTCAATGAGGCCTTTGAAAAACAAAAACACCTTCGAATTAAACTTCGTAAATCTGGTTGTTCGGCGGACTCTGCAACAATGACTAATGACATAATGACTAATGACCAAATAAAATGATACTAAACTACCTG
Source organism: uncultured Mucilaginibacter sp. (assembly GCA_964657275.1). Classification (GTDB taxonomy): domain Bacteria; phylum Bacteroidota; class Bacteroidia; order Sphingobacteriales; family Sphingobacteriaceae; genus Mucilaginibacter. The sequence goes on from CAZZUU010000175.1 coordinate 3,295, forward strand.
AAAATCGCATGGCGCAATTTGAATAAACACCGGTTCTTTTCGGTGGTAAATATTTGCGGACTGGCTATCGGCGTGGCCACATTCTGGATGGTTGCCTTGTACGTGGCCGACGAATGGAGTTACGACCGTTACAATGAAAATGCCGACCGCATTTTCAGGGTGGCACAGCATGGCAAATGGGGTACAGGTAGTTTCGACCTGGCTATTACCTCCATACCTTACGCCCCGGCCTTAAAAGCCGATTACCCCGAGGTTGAGGAAGCTATCCGCATTGATGGGGAAGGCGGCGGCAAAATTGTTTATAACGATAAACAGATTACTGAGAACGATATCTCATTTACTGATAATGCCATCTTCAACATATTCACTTATCACTTTTTATCCGGCGACCCCGCAACGGCGCTGGCAAAACCGCAGTCTATTGTATTAACAAAAACACTGGCTTTAAAACTGTTTGGCGATGTATCGTCCGCGCAGGGAAAAACGGTATTGTTTGAGGGTACCTACCCCAACGTAGTTACCGGTGTGGTTGACGACGTGCCCACCAACTCCACTTTTACTTTTGGCGCCTTGCGCTCGCTGGATGCAAACTATAGTGGCCGATGGGGCAATGCCAACGTTTTTACCTTTGTTTTATTAAAAGATCATGACGATTATAAAAAGATCGAAGCGGGTTCAGCTGATTTTTACAATAAATACCTGAAGCATGATTTTGCCAATATCCATTACCAGATGGAACTGCAGCCCCTTACATCCATACACCTGCACTCGCACCTTGATTTTGAAATGGGCAACAATGGCAATATTACTTATGTGTACGTGTTCAGCATCATCGGCTTGTTGATATTGGCCATCGCTGTTATTAATTACATCAACCTTACTACAGCGCGCTCATCTGTTCGGGTGAAGGAGATCGGCATCCGTAAAGTGATCGGTTCAAACAGGAAACAGTTATTGCTGATGTTCTTTTCTGAGTCGGTTTTGCTTGCGCTGCTGGCTACTATTTTGGGGCTGGTGCTTATCCAGGCTGCAATGCCTTATTTTAATCATTTATCCGGCAAGTCATTATCTATCTGGTATTTCGGCGTAAGCAAATCGTTGGTCATATTTGCGCTGTTTGCATTTATTACAGGTATCGTAAGCGGTATATATCCTGCGTTGTTCCTTTCGGGATTTCGTACCATTCCTGCGATGAAGGGGCAGTTGGGCAATCAGTCGTCGACAGTGCTTTTCAGGAAATCGCTGGTGGTGTTCCAATTTGTGATCACTATAGTGATGATCGTAGGCTCGTGCGTAATTTACCAGCAGTTACATTACGTTTTAAACCGCGACCTCGGCTTTAATAAATCCCAAATGCTCACCTTCCATATTCCAAACAGGCAGGCACGCACCCGCATCGACCAGATAAAATCCCAACTGCTGCAAAGTCCGCTGATCGAAAGCGTATCGGCAGCAGGCAACCCTATCGGCAATAATGATATAGGCTCTACCGATTTTAACATCGGCCCCGATGGCAACACCGCTCCTGATACCAAACTGGTTGAACAGCTGATCATCGACGAAGATTTTATCCCGGCCATGCAAATAAAAATGGCGCAAGGCCGCAATTTTGTAAAGAGCGGGGCCGACAGCGCCAATAACGCCATCATCGTAAATGAAACACTGATCAAAGAATTGGACTGGAAGAACCCGATAGGCAAACGGGTACGTACGGGTGTCGACCATGGTGTTGTGAGTTTCTCCACTATCGTGGGTGTGGTTAAAGATTTTAACACCTATTCGCTGCAGCATAAAATTGCGCCTATGGAACTGGTGTTACCTGCGAAAGCTACCGACAAGGATAATTTATATGTGCGTATCAGCAAAAACAACGTACCCGCGGCGCTTACCTATTTAAAAGATGTTTATAGCAGGTTTGACGCTGAAAATAAAATAGATTATCATTTCCTCGATCAAAATTTTGCCGATCAATACCAAACAGAGCAAAAGCAAAGCGACCTCATTTTAATTTTCACGGTATTGGGTATTTGCATAGCATGCCTGGGCTTATTCGGTCTGGTGACATTCACCGCCGAGCAGCGCGTTAAGGAAATAGGCATTAGAAAAGTACTCGGTGCCAGCGTTGCCAACATCGTTAACCTGTTAAACAAAGATATCTTGCAGTTGGTACTCATCGCAGCAATAATTGCTTCGCCGATAGCCTGGTATGCCGCCAGCAAGTGGCTGCAAAGCTTTGCCTACCGTACAAATATCCAATGGTGGGTATTCTTCGCCGCCGGATTTATGGCTATGCTTATCGCATTTTTAACCATCAGTTTCCGATCGATAAAAGCAGCGTTGGAGAACCCTGCAAAGAGTTTGAAGACGGAGTAGGGGAAGAAGTCGGAAGTCCGAAGTCGGAAAGTCCGAAAGACGGAAAATCGAACTGTGCACTAATGAACTAATGAACAATTGAGCTAATGAACCAACCATGATTAAAAATTACCTGAAAATCGCATGGCGTAATCTTCTCCGGAGTAAAGCTACTTCACTTATTAATATCGGCGGCCTGGCTGTAGGTATGGCTGTTGCCATACTGATCGGCCTTTGGATTTGGGACGAATTATCGTACGATAAATATCACCAAAATTACGACCGCATTGTGCAGGTTATGCAGCACCAAACCTTTAATGGTGCAATTGGTACACAGGAATCTATACCTATCCCGTTGGGCTATAAGCTGCGGGAGGATTTTATGGACAACTTTAAATACGTTGTGCTATCATCATCAACTGAACAGCACGTTATCGCTAATGACGATAAAAAGCTTACCCAATTAGGCAATTTTATGCAGCCCGAAGCACCGGACCTGCTTACCTTAAAAATGTTAAAGGGCAATCGTGCAGGGTTAAAGGATCAATCGTCTATTTTACTTTCTGCCAGGCTGAGCAAGGCACTGTTTGGCGATGCCGACCCAATGAACCGGGTATTGAAAATCGATAATAAATTCAATGTTAAAGTTACCGGTGTATATCAAGACCTGCCCCATAACACCACCTTTAATGATATGGCCTACATAGCCACGTGGGACTTATTTTTAACCACAGACCCCTATTTTCAAATAGCCCGAACAAGGTGGGGTAATAACAGCTGGCGCATATATGCCCAACTGGCTCCCAATGCCGATATCGATAAAGTTTCGGCCCGGATAAAAAATCTAAAACGCGACGGCCTGGTGTTAAACAATGATCAGGTTGGCCTTTCTTTTAAGCCGGTTTTATTTCTGCACCCTATGCGCAAATGGCATTTGCATTCGGGTTTTAAGAACGGGATAAATACAGGCGGCGATATTGAGTTTGTTTACATGTTTGGCATTATCGGCATTTTTGTACTGCTGCTGGCGTGTATCAATTTCATGAACCTGAGTACTGCGCGGTCCGAAAAACGGGCTAAAGAAGTTGGTATCCGCAAAACAGTTGGCTCACTCCGCAGCCAGCTTATCGGCCAGTTCTTCAGCGAGTCGCTGATGGTTACGCTTTTTGCTTTTTTGCTTTCGCTGATCTTTGTGCAACTTATTTTGCCGTGGTTTAACCAGGTAGCCGATAAAAATATTGTTGTGTTATGGAATAACCCCCTATTCTGGCTTGCTGGGCTTGTTTTTAGTTTATTCACGGGTTTAATAGCTGGTTCGTATCCGGCATTCTATCTATCGTCCTTTCAGCCGGTAAGGGTATTAAAGGGGACTTTTAAAGCGGGCCGGTTTGCTTCCCTGCCGCGAAAGGCATTGGTGGTTTTGCAGTTCACCGTTTCGGTAACCCTTATAATCGGCACCGTCGTAGTTTTCAAACAGGTGCAGTTTACTAAGAACCGGCCGGTTGGATATACCCGTGCCGGTTTAATACAGGTACCGCTCAGAACTCCCGAAATTAGTAACCACTTCAGCGCTGTTCGAAATGACTTGCTGCGGTCAGGTGCGGTTGTTGAGGTTGCCGAGTCAGGAAGTCCGCTAACCCAATTATGGGGAGATAACTCGGATATTAATTGGAGAGATAAACAGCCGGGTACCCAGGCCGACTTCGGCACCATTCCCGTAACAACGGAATTTGGTAAAACAGTGAACTGGAAAATTGTACAGGGCCGTGATTTCTCCCGTGAGTTTTTGACCGATTCTTTGGCAATGATAGCAAACGAGGCTGCTGTAAAATTCATGAATTTTAAAAACCCAATTGGCGAAACCATCAAATGGTATAAAAATTATAAGATAGTGGGTGTAGTAAAAGATATGGTAATGCAATCGCCGTACGAACCGGCAATGCCTACGCTTTTCTTTTTGCTTAACTATAAAGGCGCCTTTGCCGATATCAGGATAAACCCTAAAATGGGCACCGGCGAAGCACTTGATAAAATAGGCACCGTATTTAAACATTACGACCCTGCGAGCCCGTTCGATTATCAATTTACCGATACAGAGTACGCCAAAAAATTCGCTGATGAAGAGCGCATCGGCAAACTGGCGGGCTTGTTCAGCGTGCTTGCCATTTTCATCAGCTGTATGGGCCTTTTCGGTATGGCTACGTTTATGGCCGAGCAACGCACAAAAGAAATTGGCGTGCGTAAAGTACTCGGAGCATCAGTTTTAAGTTTGTGGCAGTTATTGTCGAAAGATTTTGTGGTATTGATCATTATTTCGTTGCTTATTGCGATGCCGGTAGCCGGTTATTTAATGAACAACTGGCTGGCTAACTACCAGTACCGGTCAGACTTGTCCTGGTGGATCTTCGTGGCGACCGCCGCAGGCGCCATCATCATCACCTTGCTTACCGTAAGTTTCCAAAGTATAAAAGCCGCGCTTGCCAACCCGGTGAAGAGTTTGAAGACGGAGTGAGGAAGAAGTCGGCAGTCCGA
>CAZZUU010000176.1:0-6830 GCA_964657275.1 uncultured Mucilaginibacter sp.
GACTGCCTGCTACAGGTATATATTGCCGACGAAGAAACCAAATTTGGATTGGGATTTGACGAATCCATTGAACTGCTGCGATCAGATGAATTCACCAGGTTGAAACATATCCGCATCTGCGGCCTGATGGGGATTGCTACCAATACCGAAAATGAAAAACAGGTAAAGGAAGAGTATTATGAGCTAAAAATATTTTTCGATGGCATAAAGCAAAGCTTTTTTAGAAAAGATGCTGCATTTGATACCCTCTCGATGGGGATGTCGTCTGATTTTAAACTTGCGATTGAACAAGGCAGTAACATGATACGGTTAGGAAGCACTATATTTGGTAACCGGGTGGTTAAACACTGGAAAAATAATTGATTTTTATGTCGGATGTTCGATTTCGGATTTGCTCTTTTTAAAAAATGATCCGATGACCAAAGCACCCAATGACTAATGACTACTGACCAATGACCATAAATATAAGAGTTGCTATTAAAGAAGATTGTTTGCGTTTACTTGAATTGGTAAATGAGCTGGCGCTTTACGAAAAATTTCCGGAGGAAGTAACTGTAAGCCTGCAGGAGTTTGAAGATGCGGGATTTGGCAAGAACCCTGTTTATAAAGTATTTGTTGCCGAAATTGACGGCCTGATAATTGGATTTGCATTATATTATGTACGTTACTCGACGTGGAAAGGCTGCCGTTTATACCTGGAGGATCTGTTAGTAACAGAGACATTAAGGGGTCGGGGTATAGGTAAATTATTATTTGACCGGGTTATTGCTGAAGCGAAAGAGCTGGGCTTTAGCGGAATGGTATGGCAGGTACTCGACTGGAACAAACCGGCATTAAATTTTTATAATAAATACGAAGCAACTATTGAGTCGGGATGGCTTAATGCATCTTTATCGAAAGAACAGCTTTTAAATTTGGAGTTATGAGATTAAAATATTTTGGCGTCCTGCTTATTGCAATCGTCTTGGGCTCTTGCACCTGGAGCGGCGTGGGCGGGCAAAAAACAAATGTCGTAACGGATACGCTCGGTTATATTTACAAAAACTTCAAACAGCGTGATGCAGATTGCGGCAATAAACCCGATAGCACCTGTACGCTGATGAAGTTGCGGTACCCGCTTTTTATCGGCCAGAAATTACTGAACGATACCATAAAAAACAAACTCGTCTCCATGTTTAGTATAGATGACAAGCCTGATATTTCAATATTCGGATTGGCTGAGCATTTTTTTGATTTCTATAAAAAAAACACCAAACCGGGTGATACCTCGGGGATGGTTTATAACCTGGATATAGATGTAAGCGTACTCCGGCAAGATTCGAGCCTTGCCACCCTGCGCATAAAAGGCTACACTTACCTGGGCGGGGCTCATGGCGGCAGCGAGGTATCCTTTATAAACTGGGACGCCAAAAAACGCAATAAAATTACCCTGGATGACGTATTGGCAAGTGGCTACCAGCAAAAGCTAAGGGAAATAGCAGAAAAGATATTCAGGCGCGATGAAAAATTAAGCGATACCGCTTCGCTGGCTGACGGTTATTTTTTTAAGGATAACAAATTTGCACTTAATAATAACTTCTCTATCACCCCATTGGGTATCCGGTTCTTATATAATGAATATGAGATCAAACCCTATTCCGCGGGGACAACAGATCTTTTTATACCATATCAACAAATTAAACCACTACTTAAACCGAATACGGTTATTTCTCAATATATTAAATAATGCTTGTTTTTAAATTCGGGGGGGCATCGGTAAAGGATGCAAACGGGCTGGTTAACCTGGCCAATGTGGTTAAAAAATATATGGGCAGTGAGTTGTTGATAGTGGTATCGGCTATGGGTAAAACCACCAATGCGCTTGAGCAACTTACAAAGGCATACACCAACCAATCAGATGATGTTCATGTTTTATTTGAACAGGTAAAGCAATATCACTACAGCATCTTAAGTGAACTTTTTGAACCTGGCGACCCTGTATTTGATGACGTTGCCAATACTTTTGTGGAGATAGACTGGATAATAGAAGACGAACCGCAAGACAGTTACGATTTTATTTATGACCAATTGGTATCTGTGGGCGAACTTGTGTCGACCCGTATTGTAAACGCCTATCTGAATAAAACCGGTTTAAAGAGCCAGTGGCTTGACGTGCGCGGGTATATTTATACCGATAATACCTATCGCGAAGGTGTAGTGGATTGGGACAAGACACGGCTGAGTATAAGCAAAGATGTTCCCGGGTTTTTACAAAAAGGGATTGTGGTTACGCAAGGGTTCCTTGGCGGGACTTCCGAAAATTTTACCACGACGCTTGGCCGCGAAGGTTCGGACTATACAGCTTCCATCTTTGCGGCGTGCCTCGGCGCGGAATCTGTAACTACGTGGAAAGATGTGCCGGGTATTTTAAATGCCGACCCAAAGCTTTTTCCGGATACCGTAAAGTTTGATGAGCTTTCTTATTCAGAAGCCATAGAAATGACTTACTACGGTGCAAGTGTAATTCACCCAAAAACGATAAAGCCACTACAAAACGCGCAAATACCTTTGCTGGTGAAATCATTTACCAATCCTGATGCCGCCGGTACTATAATCAAAGAAGGCGGTAAAAATGTATTTATTAAACCTGTCATCATCGTTAAACAAAACCAGGTGCTGCTATCTTTATCTGCGAAGGATTATTCATTTATATCAGAAAACCAGTTAAGCGGTATTTTTGGATTATTTGCCCAAAATCGTATCAAGGTAAACCTGATGCAAACATCGGCTTTAAGTTTTACCGTATGTTTTGATTTTATTGAAGAAAGGTTTGTAAAACTTTTCGGAGGGTTAAGCGAACAGTTTAACGTTAAATACAATACCGAACTTACTTTAATCACCGTAAGGCATTATTCTGCAAGCTGGCTGAACGAGTTAACCTCGGGTAAAACCATATTGCTCGAACAAGTTAGCCGGAACACCATGCAAATGGTTACAAGGTAAATCTATTATTACAATTGTAAAAAAATGTTAAACCCACAGGCGTTTAATCGTATTTAATCGTTTATAGGCTATATTAGCCCATTATAGCCAGAACAATACCATCCATGAAGTTTTTAAAGGTTTTATTTGCGCAATTATTATTTATCCTATTTTTTTGTCTGGCCGCCAATGCCCAAAATGACCCCTCGGTACTTAACAAGATCATGGTTAAGACGGCTAAGTATTACAATGACCATCCTATTGAAAAGGTTTATCTCCATTTCGACAAGCCCTATTATGCCGTAGGCGACACCATATGGTTTAAGGCTTATTTAACTATCGATAAGCACCTACCATCACCTTTGAGCAAAATAATTTATGTGGTGATGCTTGGCCCGCGCGATACCTTAACGGCATCATTAAAGTTGCAGGTGAAAAATGGTGAAGCCTGGGGCAGCATTCCGATATCGCCATATACTTACAAAAAAGGCAATTACCGTATATTGGGTTATACCAATTGGATGAACAATAACGGCATTGACTACTTTTTTAATAAAAGTATAACAATTGGTGATGCTATAAATAGTGATGTATCGGCACGCATTTCTCTTAAAACTTCCACAGTAAACAAAATAGCTAAAATAGCGGCGAATATTGCTTATAAAGATATTGATGGAAACCCTTATAGCGAAAAAAGGGTAAGCTGGAGTATACTTAACGACGACGAGCCAATAGCTAAGGGAAAAGGCACCACAGATAAAAACGGATTAATTGACATCAGTTTCATCAACTTAAAAAACCTGAGTTTAGATTCGGCTAATCTTGTTACGGTACTGGACGATGGCAAAAAACAGACTAGTAATTCATTCCCTTTAAAATCCATAGCCGCTCCGGTAGACATACAGTTTTTTCCCGAAGGCGGGGGATTGATTACCGGCTTACCTTCAAAAGTATTTTTTAAAGCGGTGAAATCCGACGGCCTGGGTATTGATTTAAAAGGCACCCTTACTGATAACAGCAATAACGTGGTAGCGGAGTTCACGTCCTCACACTTAGGTATGGGTGTTTTTTCGTTTACGCCTTTAGACGGCAAAACTTACACACTTAATGTAACTTATGCTGATGGTTCTACCGCAAAGCCCGACCTGCCTAAGATACAGGTGGGGGGAATAAATTTAAGCATTGATAACAGCGATCCGGATGTGCTGAAATTAAAATTGTTGGCGGACGAGCCGTTTGTTAAAGAATACCAGGGGAAATTGTTCTACCTGCTGGCTAAATCAAGCGGGGTTATAGGCTTCGCCGCCCAAACTACTATGCAGGGCCAGTCTTATAACGCTTCTATACCAAAAAGCAAGTTCCCCACAGGTATTTTACAGGTAACACTTTTTTCGCCGGAAGGCGATCCGCTTAGCGAACGTATTGCCTTTATACAGCATAACGACCAGTTAAACCTTGCAATAAATAGCGATCACCCAACGTACACCACCCGCCAAAAAGTTAAGTTAAACCTAACGGCGAAAAATAGCAGCCTACCCGTTGAAGGGAATTTTTCTATCTCGGTTATTGACGATTCAAAGGTGCCGGTTGACGAAAGCTCAGAAACTACCATACTTACTTACCTGCTTTTAACATCTGATATTCAGGGATACATCGAAAAACCAAATTATTATTTTAATCATCCTGATGAAAAGACTGCCGCCGACCTTGACATTTTACTACAAACTCAAGGCTATCGTCGTTTTTCATATGACGACATTTTAGACGACAAAAATCCACCTATGAGCCATGCCTTAGAGCAAGGAATAGATATTTCAGGAACGCTTCGAACATCGGCAGGTATTCCTGTCAAAGGCGGCAACATCCGTTTGCTCATACGCGATAAAAACTATTCGGCTAATGCTGTTAGCGACCCTGATGGACGGTTCAAATTTGCAAACCTCGTTTTTCCCGATTCAGCGAAAGTTAATATAACTGCACGTAATAACCCCAGGGCAGATGATTTGGTGATCACGCTCGACAGTGAACCGAACCAGGGTATACCGCCGAATTTCGGCAGGCCCGATCAGCTATTGAATATTGACAGCGTTCTCAACCCATATCTAAAAAACAGCAAAGTACAATATAGTAATTCTCATGTTTTAAAAGAGGTAGTGATAAAAGACAAAAGAATAGTGAAGACGGTAAGTCACAAGGATTATAGCAATTTGGCCAGCTTGAGCATCGAGCCCGATCACCTGGTTAAAGGGGAACAGTTAAACGGTTGCAATTCCGTTTTGGAGTGTTTAAAAACCCTGGCTGTGGGGATGATCTATGACGACACAGACCATAAGTTTTATGTGAGCCGGGATTATTACAACGGCAAAAGGGTGCCTGTGCAGGTTTTTATAAAGGGTTTGCCGGTAGAGGCTTATGACCTGGCTTCACTCAATCCAGGGGAAATAGAATCGGTAGAAGTATTTTTGAAAGATGAATTAGGGCTGGTTAACAGTGCCAATAACAGTAATGGGGCGATGGTTGTTAATATGAGGAAAATCGAGAGCACAAAAATAAGCCTGAGCGATCTGAGAAGTATGTTGCCGCAAAGAAATGATATAACTGTTACTCCGAAGGGCTACGAACCGATTAAAACTTTTTACCTGCCCAGATATGATGGCCCGCGCGAAACACAAACAAACCAGGTTGATACGCGGAGTACAATATACTGGAACCCAAATGTGACTACCGATAAAACCGGCGTTGCAACGATCGAGTACTTTAATGCAGATGGCAGGGGAACCTACCGGGCTATAGTGGAAGGTATTGATAAAGACGGCAACATAGGGAGGCAGCTGTATAGGTATACTGTGAAGTGATTTGGTGAATGGTGAATAGTCAATCAAATTAACCAAAATCCGTTTAATATAGTTTAACCGAATTCAAAGTGTTAAATTCATAATACTTTGTCAACCAATTAGTTATACTTTTTTAGGATTAAGATAAAAAATGCTCTTTTTGGCGGCAGGTCTGCTTATTATTCTCCGTTTTTAATAAGGGTTGAGAAACCAATAACCAAATCAAAAACAAATAGGCAACCAATTTTGCTTAATTATTGTATTTGCTATATACAACGGTAATTAGGTAAGTTTGGCTATGGATGTATTAGAAGTTGAGCGGCTGATAAAAATAAGCAGGGAACATCCGTTAATGCCGGAGACTTATATCCCCTGGAACGTTGAACCTAAACCTGACGATATTTTTCTGCCTGAGGTGTTGACCTCCCTCCAAGGACTTGAAATCTATGATACCCTTACCCCTGCCCAAAAATTAGAGCTTGGCCGGCATGAGCTTGTACAGGTGATAGCCTCCTACGCGTGGGGAGAGTGTATGTTTTGCCTGTTTATGACCCGGCATATCCTTACGCTGCCACTTGAAACTGCCGAACATCGTTTTTTACTGAGGGAATTGATAGAGGAATTCAGGCACCAGGAAATGTTTGGGCAGGCTATTAAAAAAATTGGCGGCAGCCCGATAAGGCAGTCCCGGTTACATAAGTTCTTTGGTGAATTCAGTAACAAATATTTACCGGCCGATTATTTGTTTATGGGGAGCGTATCGGTAGAATTAGTTACCGATGTTTATGGCAATTATGCGCGTAAGTCAGCCAATATTTACCCTGTATTAAAAAAGATGTTCGACCTGCACAACATCGAAGAAGCACGGCATATCCTTTTCACCAAAAGCCTGCTAAAAACATACTCCGAAAAAGCGGGGTTTATTAAACGGACGTTATACAGCTATGTAATACTGTTTAATATTTTGTTTGTACGCACGATGTATGTAAAGAAGGAAATATATGAACGCATCGGCCTCGAAAATCCTGATACAGC
>CAZZUU010000176.1:6840-8167 GCA_964657275.1 uncultured Mucilaginibacter sp.
ATGGCATCCAGTAATTTCAAAAAGAAATTCAGCGAAACCTGTTTAAAAGATATCATCCAGTTTGTTGATAGCTGGAAGGGATTTAATTTTTTAACACGATTTGCGTGGCGTGGCGTATTGGGGGCGAAGGTGTAGAATCTTCTGCAAGATTTACGAAGTTTAATTCGGAGTTGTTTTTGCTTTTTAAAGGCCTCATTGAGGGCTTCGCCGCTTAAAATCTTCGTAAATCTCTAAATTTCTAACTTACCGCAACTTCATCCATAACTTTCCCCGGCTTGCCATTTTTAAATGCTTTCCTTGGTGTTAACCCCAGCAACTCAAACATGGCCATATCGGTATCAAATGACGGGTTTGGCGTAGTCAAAAGCTTCTCACCCGCAAAAATAGAATTTGCGCCTGCCATAAAGCAAAAAGCTTGTTCAACCAGGCTCATTTCTGTACGTCCTGCGGATAAGCGCACCACTGTTTTAGGCATAATAATACGGGTTGTCGCAATCATTCTTACCATATCCCAAACAGAAACACGGGGCTGATCTGCCAATGGCGTTCCCTGTACCGGTACCAACGCGTTGATAGGAACAGATTCGGGATGTTTAGGGAGGTTCGATAATGTTTTCAACATCGATATCCTATCTTCCACAGTTTCGCCCAACCCGATGATACCACCGCTGCAAACGGTGATCTTTGCTTTGCGCACGTGCTCCAGCGTTTTTAGCCGGTCGTCATAGGTACGGGTAGTGATAATTCTTTTATAGTCGTCTTCTGATGTATCCAGGTTATGGTTATAGGCATAAAGGCCCGCATCAGCTAATCTTTGCGCTTGCGACTCAGTAAGCATGCCCAATGTGCAGCAAACCTCCATATCAAGTGCGTTAACGGCCTGCACCATTTCAATTACTTTGTCAAAATCGCGGTTATCGCGTACTTCGCGCCATGCCGCGCCCATGCACAGGCGGGAAGCGCCGCCATTTTTTGCTTTTTGTGCAGCAGCAATCACTTCATCCTTCGGCATTATAGCATGTACATCAACGCCGGTATTATAACGGGCAGCCTGGGGGCAATAAGCACAATCTTCGGGGCATCCACCCGTTTTTATGGAAATTAAAGAGCTTATTTGAACCTCTGCATAGTCCTTATTTTCACGGTGTACCGAAGCAGCCTCATAAACAAGGTCTAATAGTGGTTTGTGATATATTTCAGCGATCTCTTCTTTTGTCCAGTTGTATCGTACTTCAGTCATTCCGGTAACTTTATATTTTATTGTAAAATATTGTCTTTAATTAATGGTGCAGCAAAATTTTGGTTGCAAACCACAGCGGCAGTAAAA
>CAZZUU010000177.1:0-8098 GCA_964657275.1 uncultured Mucilaginibacter sp.
GAGGTAATTACCCACGTGCACTCGTATAGGTAATTCCATAAAGCTCGACCAATAAAAATCAAGCAGGAAACAGCTGGTTAAGGCTAATACCAGGCAAATAGAAATTTGCAGCGATTGTTTTTTGACGTACCATCTAAAAAATATCAGGTACGGAAACAGTGTAAACAGGAAAGCGATGACCATATCTACCGCTATGCGAATAACGCTAAGTGTGTAAGTCCGCTCCCCGCTCCAATTAAGCTTACCATGCAGCAAGTCGGGCAGGCCGCGTATGGTATGCACCAAGGCATAGAAAATGATAAAACTGACAAGCAGCAGCGCAATCTTTTTTTGCATGACCAAAATTACATCATTTACAAACAGCTTGTTAGGACGTTTAACCTTGTTCAACGAGGTGATTCCCGTGTTCACCGATTAGTTTTTATTCCCCGGTGTTGCCAAACTACTTTAGTCTCAAATTAATCAACAGCACATGAAAAAATACATACTCTTTATCGCTTGCTTATGGTATGCAGGCGCATTCGCACAAAATAATATCATTAGCAATTATGTTGATCAGGCCGGTAAGGCAAAACAACTGAACGGCGGGATACTGGTCGCGGAAAACGGCCGGATAATGACTAACCAGGCTTTCGGTTATGCAGATTTCGAAAAAGGGATACCCAATACGTTAGGTACCCGTTTTAATCTTTGTTCAATCTCTAAAGTATTCACTTCGACAGCAATACTTCAACTACGGGATAAAGGAAAACTGTCGCTTACGGATCACCTGAACAAATTCTTTCAAGATTTTCCATACCCGGAATTGACGGTGTGGAACCTGCTTTCGCACACTTCAGGTTTGCCCGATTTGGAACTATACGAGAATCTGGTACGGCAATATCCGGACACGGTTATCACCAATAAAAATATTATTCCTGAGTTAAAAAAGTTCAAACCCGGCTTACACGGCAAGCCTGGCGATAATTGTCGCTATAGCAATGTAAACTACAGCCTGCTGGCAATGGTGGTCGAAAAGGTTTCGGGCCTGTCTTTTTCAGACTATCTGGTAAAGTATATTTTCAAACCTGCCGGGATGAAGGATACCTATCTCCGGATTTATCCCAGCAAAAGGTGGCAACAGGATAGCCGTGGGGCGCAAATGCACACTTTGCCACATCCCTTCTACGATTCGACCTACCGTTATGCAGACTCGTCTTCCAAGTATGATAATATCAGGTACTGCAATTTCAATTGCAGCGGAACGATAGGCGAATCGAATATTTATGCTACTACTGCCGACTTGGCAGCATTCGACCGGGCGTTTTTCAGCGGACAACTGCTGAAACGGGCAACGATGGAAGAGGCATTTACCCCAGTGAAACTCAACAATGGAAGCACTTATTACCAGCCAATGGATTGTATACAGGGTGAAGGGAAAATGGCTTTCGGGCTGGGGTGGGATATCTTCAAGCAGCCAGGTTTTAGCAAAGCCGTTGGCCATGCCGGCTTCTTTTATGGAAACATTGCTTTTTATTATCATGTATCGGACAAGAAACAGTTCATTACCGGTTATGACAATACCGCGGGAATCGCGTTTGGGCGGATCATTACTTCTACGCTCTACATGCTTAATGGCAGAGCAACTATGCCCGCTAAAGACAAGCATTCATTGGCCTTTGTTTACGGCAGCACGCTGGTAAAGGATGGGCCGGATGCCGCCGCCGCCGCTTTTAACCAGGTCAAAAGTGATACAGCGCATTATTACCTGAGTGAATGGGAATTCAACCAGTTAGGCGGCAACCTGATCAATCTGTCCAAATTTGATGGTCATGGTCAATTGGCACTTGAGGTCTTTAAGTTGAATACGATCCTGTTTTCGAACAGTGCCAACACTTATGATAGTTATGCTTATGGCTTAAGGGCGATGGGCAGGAAAAAGGACGCTATCCGGATGTATCAAAAGTCACTGGCGATGGACCCGAACAATGATGAAGGTAAACAGGCGCTTAAAGAGTTAATGAATGAGAAATAGGCATTGTATATCGGGACCGATGTTTAACTAACTATTTGGTTAAATACTGTTAAATCTTTTTTTTTGTCTGTAACATATCGCTAGCTTGTGATGTCTTTTACCAAAATCCTTATGCAAAAGTTTTTACTGTTAGTTTTTTTCTGCTGTTTGTCGACGATAATATCCGCTCAAACAGCACCACAAGCGTTGACAGTAAAGGGAATAACCATCGATTCTGCAACCAATAAACCTTTGGGGTACGTTACCGTAGCCCTGGTAGATGCCGCGACCCAAAAATCTGTAAAAGGCGGTTTAACAGGCGATGACGGAAGTTTTGAATTGAAAAGCGTGACAGGGAAAGCTTATCAATTATCATTTGTATCGGTAGGCTATAAAAACAAGATTGTAAACATATCAGGCGCGGATGCAATTGTAAATGTAGGCAGGGTTATATTGTCGCCTTCAAGCAGTCAATTAAAAGAGGTTTCAGTTACCGCTGTGAAACCGTTAATGAAACGCGATGTGGACGGCATTACTTATGACGTGCAGGCTGACCCCGACAGCAAGGCATTATCGGCGCTCGATATGATGCGCAAAGTGCCCTTGTTATCAGTTGACGGCAATGATAATATAAAGCTGAGGGGGAACAGTAATTATAAAATACTCATCAATGGCAAGGAATCGGCGCTGGTTGCGAAAAACCCGTCGGATGTGTTAAAGTCTATGCCGGCTACCAACATTGAGAAGATCGAGGTGATAACAACCCCGCCCGCGAAATACGACGCGGAAGGTTTGGCCGGCATCATTAATATTATCACCAAGAAAAATGCAGATCAGGGCTATAACCTCGGTGTAAATACCCGGTTCAATTCCGTATTCGGCGAAGGCTATAATATAAACGGCACTTTAAAACAGGGCAAATTCGGGATGTCTTTTTTTGGTGGGTTTGGCAGTAACGGCGACCTTACCACTATGCTTGGCAGCACTGAGAATATTTTTGCCAGCCATACTAATATTATGCAATCCGGCTTAACTACCCAAAAGGCTCATTATCACTATGGCGGTTCCGAATTAAGTTATGAGATTGATACGCTGAACTTGCTTACCGCATCAGTAGAATTGTTTGGCAATGATCAAAGTCAACACAACCAGCAAAATTCAAATGCAGATACACTGGGTGTTCCCACACAAGCCTATTTGTTGCAAAATACAGGTAATGGTGCTTTTAGTGGTCTTGACGCCGCGCTGAATTACCAGCTAGGTTTTAAAAATTCTAAAGACCGTTTGCTGACCTTTTCCTACAAATTCAGTTATTCGCCCAATAAACAATTTAACGATAACATGTTTGCCGGCAGGTTTGATTATTCTCAAACGCTATACCCTGACTATCAGCAATATAATAATGCGGGGAATAAGGACCATACCATACAAATTGACTATGCTGGCCCACTAACCAAACATGTTTCCGTTGAAGCTGGCGCGAAAGCCATTTTGAGGAATAATTACAGCGACTACCATGTGGATGATCGCGATAGCACAAGCCAGCAGTATGTAACCAACACCAATCAAACCAATGATTTTAATTATCACCAGGATGTTTTAAGCGTTTACAACTCATACCAGCTAAAGATGGATAAATGGACAGGCAAGGCCGGCCTGCGCCTGGAACATACTTATATTAACGCCGATTTCGTTTCATCGGGAGTTACCACAGCGCCGAGTTATAACAACCTCATCCCGTCGGTATCAATAGAGCGCACTTTTAAAACAAGCAGCATCAATTTCGGATTTACACAGCGTATTCAGCGGCCGGGAATTTACCAGCTTAATCCATTTGTTGATCGCACCAATCCAACATTCATCAACACAGGGAACCCGGCGCTGAAGCCAGAGCTAGATAACACCTTCGAGTTTAATTACAGCAATTTCACAAAAAATGCGGTCAACGTCGGGCTTAATTATGCTTTTTCAAATAACTCCATCCAAAATGTATCTAAAGTTGATACGGCTACCAAAATCACCTACACCACTTTTCAAAACTTAGGGACTAACAGAACGTTGGGTCTAAACATAAATACAAACATGGCCTTAACCAAACAGTTTACGTTGAGCATGGAAGGGCAGTTAAACCAGGTTTGGCTCAGCGGTACATTTAATGGTAGTATGTATCATAATTCGGGGCTTACAGGTTATGCATTTGCCGACACGCGCTACAAATTTAGCAAAGGTTTCGCGTTATCGTTAAGCGGGGGTTTTTACAGCGGGAATATAAATTTGCAAGGTAAATCAAACACCATTATTTTTGACCAATTTCTTTTCTCGAAAGAACTCTTTAATAAAAAGATGACCATCGTATTTGTAGCTAATAACCCTACCAGTAAATTCAATACGTTCCGCTCAACCATAAATTCTACAGATTTTTACCAGACATCGTACAATCAAAACTATTATCGCAGTTTTGCCATACGTCTTAATTTTAGAATCGGTAAACTAAATAGCGATATCAAAAAGAACCAGCACGGCATTAGTAATGATGATACAAAAGGGGGTGGTAAAAGCTCCAGTGGAAATCAATAACTTTGCCGGATGAAAGTTTACGGTATAACAAATTGCAACACGGTAAAAAAGGCAATCGATTGGCTGAAGGCAAATCATGTGGACTATGCGTTTCATGATTTTAAGAAGCTGGGTATAAGTGAAGAAAAATTAAAGGAATGGGATGACAAGGCAGGTTATGAAAAGTTTTTGAACAAACAGGGCCTCACCTGGAAGCAACTTGATCCGCAGGTTAAGGAAAGCATAAAAACAAATACCGATGCGTTAAAACTTTTACAGCAAAAAACAAGTATGATTAAAAGACCTGTTATAGAAATCGGGAACACGTTGTTTTTTGGTTTTGACGAAGGTGTTTATGAGAAATTTATTAGTAAGTGAATTGTTGAATAAGTTGATTAGGTGAGTAGTTAAAGAGCTTGTGTTTGAAAAATTAAATAACGCAATCAACCTAATCAACCATTCACTTAATCAACTAAAAATATATAAATGAAATTACCCCTCCTCGCCGGTATAGTACTGGCTTTTATTGCAGGTACCAATTTTAGCTTTGCTCAGCAAACTAATGACGCGAACCAAACCCCATCGAATTACGATTATCACGAAACATTCGGGCCGTTATTCTATACCAAAAATGGGAACGAATACAGGGCGGCAGATGGTGAGCCGAGTCCTAAATATTGGCAAAACAGGGCCGATTATAAATTGGATGCCACGTTAAATGACAAAACCAACGAAATTACGGGATCGGAGATTTTAACTTACACCAACAATAGCCCGCAGAAGCTTGGCTATTTGTGGATGAACCTGGAGCAAAACCTTTTCCGGTTAGATTCAAGGGGAACAGCAATCGTTCCTTTAAGCGGTAGCCGCGACTGGGGCCGGGGACAGGTGTTCGACGCAGGCTTTAAAATTAAATCGGTTAAAGTGATAGGGGAGGCCGGGAAAGATTTTCCGGTTAAATACACGGTAAATGATACCCGTATGCAGGTGTTTTTGCCGCAGCCGGTGACTGCCGAAGGCGGCCGTGTTAAAGTACAGATCGAATACTCATTTATAAGTCCCGATTTTGGTGCCGATCGAATGGGTTTGCAGGAAACCAAAAACGGTAAAATATTCCAGGTAGGGCAGTGGTACCCGCGTATGTGTGTTTATGATGATGTAATGGGATGGAATACTATACCTTATACCGGTCCTGCAGAATTCTATTTGGAATATGGTGATTTTGATATCAGCATCACGGCTCCGGCAAGCCATATAGTACTTTGTTCAGGGGAGTTAATGAACCCAGAAGAAGTTTATACAGCCGAACAGCAAAAACGCTGGGCCGAGGCTGAAAAGAGCGACAAAACAGTGATGATCCGCACAGCAAAGGAGGTAACGGACCCCTCATCACGACCCAGCGGAAAATCGGAATTAACATGGCATTTTAAACTCAAAAACGCGCGTGATGCGGCCTGGGGATCATCCGCAGCGTTTATTGTAGATGCCGCAAGGATAAAGTTGCCCGGTGGAGGTAAGAGCCTCGCGATTTCGGCATACCCGGTTGAAAGCGAAGGTGACCGCGCCTGGGGGCGGTCGACAGAATACATTAAAAATTCAGTTGAATATAATTCCGCAAAATGGTTCCCTTATCCCTATCCCACAGCAACAGCAATTGCGGGCTCAGTTAGTGGTATGGAATACCCGGGAATTGTTTTTTGTGGCGCCGGCGCAAAAGGCGAAGAGTTATGGGGCGTTAATGATCATGAATTTGGCCACACCTGGTTCCCGATGATTGTAGGTTCGAACGAGCGACTTTACGGTTGGATGGACGAAGGTTTTAACACGTTCATAAATACACGCTCAACCCAGGATTTTAATATGGGAGAGTACTATACAAAGCCTAAGGGCATGCATGAACAGGGTAATGTTTTTACAAAGCCTGGTCTGGAACCGGTAATGAGCCAACCGGATAATATCAAAGAAAAAAACACTGGTGACCTTTTATACAGAAAACCAAGTGCCGGGCTGGTTTTACTGCGTGAGCAGATATTAGGGTCTGAACGTTTTGATTTTGCTTTCAGGACTTATATAGAAACCTGGGCTTATAAGCACCCAACTCCCGACGATTTTTTCCGTACCATGGAAAACGCTTCCGGCGAAAATTTACAATGGTTTTGGCGGGGATGGTTTTTAAATAACTGGCGCCTGGATGTCGCTGTTAATAATGTTGAATATGTAGATGACAATCCCGCAAAGGGGGCCCTGATCACCATAGAAAATCTTGAAAAAATGGCGATGCCCGTTGTACTTGAAATTAAGACAGTAAGCGGAAAGGTGAGCCGTGTAACACTGCCGGTTGAAATATGGGAGCGCAACGTTAGCTGGACGTTTAAATATCCTTCTACAGAAAAAATAAAGTCAGTTACTTACGACCCGGACAACGTTTTCCCTGATTATAACCCGGATAACAATGTGTGGAGAAAGTGACTAAGAAAGTGATTAGAGGCTGGAGATTAGAGATTGGTTTCTTTAGGAAGAAAGTAATTTTGGCTTCCTAATTTATAGTCCCGAATATGCAATCTCGGAAAAAAAAGAAAACTATTCCAGTTAAAAATGAGTTAACTTTAACAGTATAATTCCTCTACCATGTACACAAAATATCTTTTAGGTTTCGTTATAGCCTGCTTGGCCATTTCGGTAAATGCCCAGGGCATTTTAAAGGGCTCCGTTTATGAAAATGGCAGCAACACGAAACTCCCTGATGTATTCATACGCGATAACAACACCAAACAATTAACCATCACCGACAAAAACGGTAATTTTCAGATAAAGACAGAGCAGGGCCACCTCATCATTTTTGATTGCCCGGGTTATGTATCGGATACACTTTATGTGGTTGATATGGCCTCAAAAAAAATCATGCTCCAAACAAAAACCATAGCATTAAGGGAAGTTAGCATCAACGCCACCCGTGAAGCCTTCGACCCGCATAAAGAATACCCGGAAATTTATGAAAAAAGTAAAGTGTATGTATTGTCGCCCACTACCTGGTTTGGCAAAGAGAACAAAGATGCCCGCAGGCTGAAACGCTACTTTGCCCATGAAGCCGAGGAGCGCCGCGTTGACGCTGCGTTTAACAGGTCCTACGTGGGTAGCATAGTGCCTCTGAAAGGGCAGGAGCTGGAGGACTTTATGACACTGTACCGGCCCTCGTACAAATTTCTACAAACCAATAATGGCGAGTCTCTCGCAGCTTATATTAACGACTCTTATAAAAAATACGAGGCCCTTCCGCCCGATAAGCGCCATTTGCAGCACTTAGCAAGCCAGTAGTTTAAGCTTTCAACAGAGGTGTAAGGCGAGTTTTTTTCTATTTATGGTTGTAAAAAACAAATGACAGCATATTCCTGTTGCGTATAAAAACAACCATCATGAAAAGAAAAATTTTAGGTATGCTATTGCTTGCAGCAATGTATGCTACACTCAGCACAAGTTGTGCGCCGCCAAAACATTTAGGTCCGCCACCGCCGCCACCTGCTCCGCCGGCACCGGGAAGATAATACCATT
>CAZZUU010000178.1:0-8092 GCA_964657275.1 uncultured Mucilaginibacter sp.
AATTAACAGGATAACCTGCCTTAATTATGGTTTTGGAGGCACAAATAGTTCAATATCTATTTCGAGGGATCAAAAATGATAAACAACCAAAACAAAGTTGCCGTGGTTTTTGGTGTCAGGAATGACAGCTCTATCGCTTATGATATCGCCGTAAAGCTGCATCTGTCTGGCTGCAAAGTGGCGTTGAGTTATGTAGCTGATACCAAAGAAGACGTGTTGTTCCTGATGCAAAAGCAGGGAATGGACACACGGTTCGCCGTAGAGGTTGATGTTCGGAATGAAGAACAAATCAGTTTTTTTTTACGGGATGTTTATAACAACCTGGGGCCGATCGATTATATCTTACACGGTGTTGCCTTCGGCAACCAGAACGTATTATGTTACACCCTTCCGGGAACTAATGAACCTGCGCCGTCCTATCTTGATATCCCGTTTGAGGATCTGATGGATTCATTTAACATCAGCGCCTATTCGCTATTGAGAATTTGCAGGGTGGCGCAAAGTATGCTGGCAAAAAATGCGTCCATCTTAACACTCACTTATAATGCCTCGCAACGGGTTTTACCGGGTTATGCGGGTATGAGCATCAATAAAGCGGCGCTGGAAAATATCATGCTTTACCTGGCTAATTATTTTAGAGATATGAATGTGCGGGTAAACGCGATTTCGGCCGGTTTGGTTATGACCACATCTTCCGGCGGCATCAATGGCGTTCGCAAATTGCGAAAGATCGGCAAACTCACTGCGCCGCTCGGTAATATCGATGCCGGGGATGTGGGCGATACAGCGCTTTATTATTTCTCTGATCTGTCAAAAAAAGTAACCGGAAATATTCATTTTGTTGATGGCGGCTTTAATATAATGGGCGTGGCAATTGATGAAGCATGAAATTTTAGAATCGCTTAATCACATAACCGCGGGAAAAGAATTTGCCGTGGGTAACGACCTGGTGTTTCTGCCCGATTTCACAACTTCGTTAACCGATTTATTTAAGGATAAGGTTTATACCAAAAATGAGACGGCCTACTGCCAGCTATTTGATGAGCCGATATTGCGTTATGCATCCACCTGGGCGGCTAAAGAGGCAGTCTACAAGGCCCTGAAACAATTAGATGCGTCAGCTACCGGCTGGAAAAATATCGAAATAATCCGCGAAAAGCCTGCAGGGCAGCCACTTGTTGTACTTCACAAAACCCCGGATAAATTTAAAGTTAGCTTAACCATTTCTCACGATGGCGATTATGTTTGGGCGATAGCATTGATACAAATAAATCCGGTATCGCTATGACGGGCCATTATTTTGAAAATGCCCTCGCAAAGCTTCATTATTACAAATTTGGTAATGGGGCGCAAAGTATGCTTTGTTTTCATGGCTATGGGATGCACGGAAAGCAATTCAGGGTATTAGATGAGTCGTTAGGATTAAAATATACTTTTTATGGTTTCGATCTTTTTTTTCATAAGGAGACCAAACTTCAGGATCAAAGTGTACCCGCTGTAAAAAAAGGGATCGCTAAGAAAGAATTAGCCGCTTTTATAAAGGACTTTTGCGCACATGAGCATATCGAACGTTTTTCGGTGATCGGCTATTCGATGGGCACGCATTATGCGACGGCGATAGCCGAGGAGTTACCGGAAATTATAAATGAATATATCGTTGCGGCACCGATGTGTTTAAAGCCGGGCGCACTGATCGCTTTTTTTAGTAAAAATAAAACCGGCAATAAAATTTTAGAACGACTTGCGTTAAGCGAAAAGGCTTTGACAGGTTTATTAAAAATGAGTAAGCGACTTAAATTTATTGATCAATCGGGCTATAATATTTTGTTCAAGGAGATAAACACACCCGAACTGCGGTTTAATTTTTATGCTAATTTTACTTACCTGCGATTTTTGGGCACGGACGAAAGCCGATTATTAAAAATGTTGGACGAGCATAGTATAAAAAGCATATTTATATTTGGCAGCAGGGATAAGAATTTTCCAACCGGTACCGGCGATGCCTTTATATCAAGGCTAAAAAATACAGAGATACTTGTTTTAAATGAGAGTCACCAAATGATCAATCAAAATTTCGCATCAAAATTATCCGGCCTGCTAATATGATTATCAAGGCGAAACCGCTTCCAACCAAAGTGCTCGAATGGATGGCCATTATAGCCACCCGTTTGTTCCGGCGGCGTTTTAATAAAATGATCATCAATGGCGCGGAGATAAAGCCCAATCATTCTTACCTGCTGATGTGCAATCATTTTAGTTTTTTGGATGGATTTTTAGCTATTTACCTTTGTCTTCATGGTATTCATACAAAGCAACCACTGATGGGTTTTTATATCATGTCGTTAAAAAAACAAATGAAAATGCACTGGTGGTTAAAATATATCGGTGCTTTTTCCATTTCGCCAGGCAGGCCCTCTGCAGAAGAGAGTTTAGATTACGCCGCGGAGGTATTAAGCACACCCGGCAACTTACTGCTGTTTTATCCGCAAGGCAATTTGGAGTCGCAGTACGTCAGGCATATCGAATTTAAGGACGGCGTGTCGCAGATTGTACCAAAAATAAAAGGGGATTGCCAGTTGCTCTGGTGCAGTATCCTGACTGAATATTTTGAAAGTTTAAAACCATCCATCTATTTTAACCTGCTGGATTGCGGTACCAATCATGATTTTGATTTTGATGTTTTAAAAGAAAACGTAAACAAACATCACCGGAAGGCGATACAAAGCAATATGCGTTTCACAAAAGAGCAAGAGGAATAAACCAACCCTCATCTGTATAACCGGTTTCCTGATTAAAGTTACAAAACAATATTTCGCCCTTGTGTTCCTGGTGCTTCCTTTGTGACGTAGTGGTTAAGTCTTCACCACAAAGGACACGAAGAATTTCACAAAGTGCACAAGGCTTTTTTACCGTCAGATTTAATTTGTCTTTTCAGCAGGCTGCCTGGCTGGGCGAAAATGTTATTGATTTATCCTTTTCAACCCGTCCTTCGCCTCATTGTCTATACTGCTTTTGTATTCATGGTCCTTCATATCCAACGCCTGGTTGTAGTAGGACGCTGCCTTTTTAACTTCCTTTTTTTGCTCGAAAATATTGCCCATCCTTACCGCAGCGTTAGCCGCGAAATAATATTTGGACGACTTTCCGAGATCAATGGCGCGCTGATAATTTACAATAGCATCACTGATTTTATCAGTTTTCTCGTAAATCCGGCCGAGCCTGTAGCATAACTCAATTTTGTCCCGCAGCACTTTAAAGTTGTTGATATCCCTGTTTTTTAACCTGGCGAAGGCCTGGTCGTAATATCCGCCGTCGAAATAAAACCTTGCCTTTAATAGGTCGGTATCAGGTTTTGAGTCGTTTGCTTCTCTTAATGCCTGCTGGTCCTTTTCGTCGGTTAAATAGCCCTTACTGCGTACTAATTTCAAATAGTAGTCGTATTTGGCTATGTCATTCCGCAACAGGTAATAGTAACCAAGCTTTAGATAAGTGTCTTTTATATAGTTGGCGCCTTTGTAATCTTTAAGGTAAGCTAAGAAGTAATTTGCGGCGTCGTTGTCGCCGCGGTTTAATTTGGCGTTTGCTAACAGGTAGTCGATAGCGGGCACATCGATGTATTGATTTGATTTAGGAGCTGCCTCCAAAATAGTTATTGCTTCATCGTTATGTGCGGTCTTGGCGGCAGCATAGCCCTGTAAATAAACTTTTAACAGGCCGTTATTCTGCATATCCTGCAAGTAAGCAGCAAGTTTACTATAGTTGTTTTTGTTGTGCAGGATGTCGATATCGATATTGCACAAAAAGAAGGTTACCTCATCGGTGTAAAAGCTATATTTTGTTTTGGGCAGCGCAGTGTGTAACTCCTCCAATACTTTAATACCCGACTGCACATTTCCCTTCATACCCAGAAAACTACTTACGCCCTTTAAGTTAGACGGCACCGAACCAAATATCACGTTAATTAACGCTAAACTCTTTTGATCGGGTAAAAAGCCGGGATACTTCTCTTCATTTTCAACCAGCAGGTTATGCGCTTTTTTTATATCCATGGAGGATGAAAAGTAGTCGCCGAATTTGCCTTTTATCAACCCCCATTGCAGGTACACCTCCGCCTGCGAAAAAAGATAATAAGGTGAATTTTTTTCATTGTCGCCCAATGCCGAGATCCGGGGCGATTTATTATCCTTTAACCTTTCATAATCGGCCCGGCTTTCGGATGCCAGCAGGCTGAAATAATCAACATAATTATCCAGTAAAACAGCGATGCCGTTTTGGGGATTAAGCTGTTTTTCCTTTTGGATCAGCAACTTTGCTTCGGCGATTTTAAAGCTAAAGATAGCCCTGTAAGCATCAACGCAATTGGTATTAAAATTAAAGTTTGCATTGGCCGTTAAACAGCATGATAGTAAAAGTAAGAGCAAAAAATGCTGTTTCCTCATCATTAGGTGCCAAAGATATTGAAAACATAGATTACAATAGCGCGAATTTTGTTAGCCTGAAACAGGTGGGTGTGTTTTTGTTCACTCTTAGTCAGCGCTTAGGGTTAAGCTCAAAATTGAGTAAGCTTTGCCTGATAAATCATTATTATGAAAATGTCGCGGTGTATTTTGCTTATTGTACAAAATACACATACCTTTAGAAACCGATTATTCCCCTTAATCTAATATTACTTTTATTTGCTTTAGATGTCTCATAATTATCGCCGCTTTATTGCTAAATGGTTAGCCCACGTTTTGACAATAATTTCAATTTTTATTTTTCAACCCTCATGTGCGCGCCAGGCACCTGCAAATGGCGAAGCCAATATTAGGTTAAACCAAATCGGGTTTTATCCCTATGCCCCCAAAATTGCTGTTATTTTAAAAGGCAGCAGTAAAGTTTTCTATATCCAAACCGGCGATAAAAAAACAGTATTTACGGGCACCTTAAAAAAATCTGTCAAACCAGACTTTGCCGGGGATACTACGCTTATCGCCGATTTTACGGATTTTCACGGTCAGGGAAAATATATGATTTACGTACCGGGTACCGGTTATTCATGGCCTTTTGAAATAAAGAAATCTGTACTTCGTGAGGTAGCTGCCGGATCAATAAAAGCCTATTATTTTATGAGGGCCTCAACCCCGCTTGATGAAAAGTATGCGGGAAAATGGCACAGGGCAGAGGGACACCCTGATACCAGTGTGCTGATACATCCGTCGGCAGCAACTGATAAGCGCCCGGCAGGGACCTTAATTTCGTCACCAAAGGGATGGTATGATGCGGGCGATTATAACAAATATGTGGTAAACGGCGGCATAAGTACAAGTACTTTACTGTCATTATACGAGGATTTTCCTGTTTACATGAGTAAGGTTAAGCTAAATATACCCGAAACCGGAGACGGTGTGCCAGATGTATTGAGTGAAGCATTATGGAACCTGCGCTGGATGTTAACCATGCAGGACCCGAACGATGGCGGGGTATATCATAAGCTTACCAACGCTGTTTTTGATAAAATGGAAATGCCGGATATGGCGACCGCGCCCCGTTACGTTGTTCAAAAGGGCACTGCCGCAACGCTGGATTTTGCCGCTGTTATGGCGCAGGCAAGCCGTATATTCAGGAAATTCCCAAAAGAGCTGCCGAGTTTAGCAGATTCATGTTTAAACGGCGCCAATAAAGCATGGGACTGGGCGCAGAAAAACCCTAACGTAGTTTATGACCAGTCTGCAATGAACGAGAAGTTTAGCCCAAAGGTGACCACCGGAGACTATGGCGATTTCTTTTTAAACGATGAATTTATTTGGGCCGCCTGCGAGCTATTTGTAACAACCCAACAATCACGGTTTTTAAATGACATAAACTTATTGCCTGATAATAATATGCCTTTACCAAACTGGGCGCAGGTAAGGTTGCTGGGTTATTATACACTTATAAAAAATGTTGATCCATCAAGTCAAGGCGCACCAAAGGAACTGCCTGAAATTAAGAAGCGATTTACAGCTTTCGCAGAGGGGCTGATCAAGGGGGCAGATGAAACGGCCTACCAAACCGTAATGAATAAATCGAGATTTAATTTTAACTGGGGAAGCAATTCACTGGCAGGGAACCAGGGCGTTGCTTTAATACAGGCATACAAGCTCACAAATAATGCTAAATACTTAACCTATGCATTGGATAACCTCGATTATTTGTTAGGAAGGAATGGCACGGGTTACTCATATGTTACCGGGTACGGAAGTAAAACACCCATGCATCCGCATCACAGGCCATCAACATCTGATGGCGTGACTGATCCTGTGCCGGGTTTGTTGGTGGGAGGGCCTAACCCCGGCATGCAGGACCATATCAAAGTACCGTCAACTGTTCCGGATGAAGCCTATATAGACGATAACCGCGCGTATGCCGCAAATGAAATAGCGATCAACTGGAACGCACCGTTGGCTTATTTGGCAAATGCTATCGATGCGCTGCAGGATAAACTAAAATAATAAAACTAAATTAAACTATTAAACCAGGCTAAAATCAAACGTATAAATTATGAGAAGAATTCTTACTATCATCAGTGTACTGTCTTTAAACGTGCTTTTTGTGTCCGCGCAGCATAAGCATGCCAAAACCAAAATCCCGGTAGCAAGTGCGCTCGACCAAAAAGTGGATGCGCTGATCGCTAAAATGACGCTGGAAGAAAAAGTGGGGCAGATGACAGAAGTTACATCAGATGTGGTATCAACTACAACAAACGATGTTCACAAAATCGATGATGAAAAATTAAAAGAGGCTATTTTAAAATATCATGTAGGCTCCATATTAAATGTGAGCGGGCATGCCTATGATCGTAAACATTGGTTCGAGGTTATTTCTACTATTCAGAAAGAAGCCGCACAGGACCGTTTGAAGATCCCTATCATCTATGGTATAGATGCTATCCACGGTGTTACCTACACGCTCGGAAGTACCTTGTTCCCGCAGGAAATTGCGATGGCGGCTACATTTAATACCGATATTGCACATAGGGCAGGCGAAATAACAGCTTACGAAACCCGTGCAAGCTATATCCCCTGGAACTACTCACCTGTTTTAGATTTGGGTAAATCGCCGCTTTGGCCGCGTATCTATGAAACATTTGGCGAAGATCCGTACCTGGTAAAAACCATGGGCGCATCCATTATAAAAGGCTACCAGGGTAATGATGTGGGCGATAAATACCACGTTGCCGCTTGTATGAAACATTATTTGGGTTACAGCTACCCGTTAAGCGGGAAAGATCGTACACCGGCCTGGATACCTGACCGTTACATGCGCGAGTATTTCCTACCATCGTTTGCTGAAGCAGTAAAGGCAGGCGCAAAGACATTGATGATCAATTCGGCCGAGATCAACGGTGTGCCGGTACATGCCAGTAAATACCTGTTAACCGATGTGTTGCGCGGTGAATTGCATTTTGACGGTATAGCCGTAACCGACTGGAGAGACATTCAGTATCTTCATGATCGCCACCATATCGCGGCAACGCAAAAAGATGCCGTGATGATTGCCGTAAATGCCGGTATTGATATGAGTATGGTGCCATTGGATTATACTTTTTATACCTACCTTATTGAACTGGCGCACGAGGGCAAAGTGCCGATGTGGCGCATCAACGAAGCTGTTCACCGCATATTAAAGGTTAAGTACGAATTGAATTTGTTTAATACGCCTGTGGGCAACCCGGATGATTATCCAAAATTCGGGTCGGATGAGTTTCGCCAGGTTAGTGTTCAGGCGGCTACCGAGGCTATTACTTTGCTGAAGAACAATAACAATGTCCTTCCGCTAAAAAAGAACATGAAAATATTGGTAACCGGCCCAACAGCCAATACCATGCGTTCGTTGGATGGTGGCTGGAGCTATAACTGGCAGGGCGACCTGGCTGATATTTATGCCGCAAATAAGAACACCATACTTGAAGCTATTCAGCAAAAGATTGGTAAGGATAATGTGACCTATGAGCAAGGTTCTGCTTTTGACAGCCTTGCAAACGTAGACGATGCGGTAAAAGCAGCGAAGAAAGCAGACGCTATTGTGCTTTGCCTCGGCGAACTTTCATATACCGAAAACGTTGGCAACA
>CAZZUU010000179.1:0-1572 GCA_964657275.1 uncultured Mucilaginibacter sp.
TAGAAGCAGAAGAGTCGCCGAAGCTATCGGCAAATAATGACGGCATTTTTTTAAATACCAAATTGTTTAAACGGGTAGAAACCATCTACAAAAAACGTAATCAGCTTAAGCTGGATGCAGAATCGAAGCGGCTGGTAGAAGTTTATTATGAAAACTTTACACTGGCAGGTGCACGTTTATCAGAACCGGATAAAGAAACCCTGAAAAAGTTAAATAAAGAAGAAGCGATGCTACGCACCGATTTTGGCAAAAAGTTGCTTGCAGGAACAAAAGCGGGCGGTCTTATGGTAGATGATAAAGCAGAATTGGCCGGTCTTAGCGATGGTGAACTGGAAGCTGCCGCGCAAAGCGCCAAATCAAATGGCGCTCCGGGTAAATGGCTACTCCCCTTGCAAAATACTACCCAGCAGCCTCAATTACAGTCGCTGAGCAACCGGGTAACGCGCCAAAAATTATTTAACCAATCATGGACGCGCACCGAAAAAGGCGATGGTAACGATACCCGAGCTACTATTACGCGTATTGCCTTAATAAGGGCGCAAAAAGCTAAACTGCTTGGCTTTCCTAATTATGCGGCGTGGAAACTGCAAAACCAGATGGCTAAAACGCCTGCCGCCGTCGAAGATTTTTTAAGCAAAATAATAGACGCCACAACAACCGCGGCAAAAAAAGAAGCGGCGGATAACCAGGCGGTGATCGACAGCCAGAACGGCGGTTTTAAACTGGAACCATGGGATTGGAATTTTTACTCGGAGCAGGTGCGCAAAGCAAAATACAACCTGGACGATAACGAGATAAAGCCATACCTCGAAATTGATAACGTACTGCAAAAAGGCGTTTTTTACGCCGCTAATTTGCTGTATGGCATCACCTTTAAAGAGCGTAAGGATCTACCTGTGTGGCAAGCCGATGTACGCGTTTTTGACGTTTTCGATAAAGACGGCAAACAATTGGCCTTGTTTTATTGCGACTATTTTAAACGCGACAATAAGCGCGGCGGTGCCTGGATGAGCAGTATGGTTAGCCAGTCGCACTTGTTGGGGACAAAGCCTGTTGTTTATAACGTAGCAAATTTAACTGCGCCTGCCCCCGGGCAACCCGCGTTGCTGAACTTTGAAGAAGTGCGCACGATGTTTCATGAGTTTGGCCATGCCTTACACGGTATGTTTGCAAGCCAGAAATACCCGACCCTGTCAGGTACCAGCGTTGCCCGTGATTTTGTTGAATTTCCTTCGCAGTTTAACGAGCATTGGGCGATGGATCCAAAAGTGCTGAAACATTATGCGCTCAATTATAAAACCGGTGAACCAATGCCGCAGTCGCTGGTTGATAAGATAAACAAAGCAGGTAAGTTTAACCAGGGCTATTCAACTACCGAGTTATTAGCCGCCGACTACCTCGATCTGCAATGGCATACGCTTTCTGCAGAGGCTACCATACCCGATGTAGATAAGTTCGAGGCCGATGCGCTGCACAAAACCGGGATGGACCTGCCGCAGGTGCCGCCGCGCTATCGATCTACTTACTTTTCACATATATGGGGCAGCGGGTACGCGGCCGGGTATTACGCCT
>CAZZUU010000179.1:1582-8075 GCA_964657275.1 uncultured Mucilaginibacter sp.
ATGCTTGAAAACGACGCCTTTGCGTGGTTTAAAGAACATGGGGGGTTAACACGGGAAAACGGGCAGCGCTTTAGGAATATGGTTTTATCGCGCGGCAACACCGAAGATTTGGGAAAAATGTTCCGTGATTTTCGCGGGCATGATCCGGATATCCGGCCCATGCTGGAATATAGAGGCTTGGTAGAGAAGTAATTTTACGTGTTAAAAATATCGAATAATGAACTTCCAACGCCCAACAATGAAGTAAACTTCGGCGTTCGATATTCAAAATTCATTATTCGATATTAAAAAGGATAATTTTCTTTCAGAAAAGCTCATAAACAAGCAAAGCCCCTGATGGGCAGGGGCCTTTGCTAACCAATTATAAACCTAAATTATGAGAAGAGGCTGTAGGAGAAGGAGTCGAACCTCCACGAAGTGGTTATTCTCATTGCTGAAAGTTTCCCATGCTCTTCGCCACCGTGACAAGGAGGTGTGTCTGCCTAAAATTTCACCATCCTACAGTATGTAACCCAAACTTTTAAATAGCTGTCGTCCGTCATCAAATCAAAAGCGGATTACGCTTTTAACGTTCATTGAGCGACTTTAGATACAAAAAAGTCAGAATTGCTGTTGGGGAAGGAGTCGAACCTTCACAGAGTGGTTAGCCCGCTTCGGGTTTCCCATAATCTCCGCCACCGTGACGAGGAGGTGTGTCTGCCTAAAATTTCACCACCCAACAATGTTTTTATTTAAAAGAACGGTTTGCAATTGTCGATTGCTTATTACAAATCTAACAGACCTTGCTATTTATTGCAAATATTTCAATGAAATATTTTTATTTTTATCAGATTTTAATTATTCTTGTATATTAATAAAAAATTT
Organism: uncultured Mucilaginibacter sp.; assembly: GCA_964657275.1. Taxonomy (GTDB): domain Bacteria; phylum Bacteroidota; class Bacteroidia; order Sphingobacteriales; family Sphingobacteriaceae; genus Mucilaginibacter. The sequence continues at coordinate 2,447 of CAZZUU010000179.1, forward strand.
CGAATTTATGTCCCACAGAAAAGCCCAAAATTTAGAAATTGATAATCTGGATATACAGATTTTATCAATATTGATGAAAAATGCAACCACTCCATACACCGAGATTGCAAAAGAATTGATCGTTTCCGGCGGAACCATACACGTGAGGATGAAAAAGTTAGAAGAAATGGGTGTAATAAAGGGTGCCAGTTTAGAGGTTGATCCGCAAAAACTAGGGTATGATATCACCGCTTTCCTGGGCATATTTCTCGAAAAGGGCTCACAATATAACGAGGCTGTAAAACAGCTAAAAACCGTAAAGGAGATTGTTGAACTGCATTATACTACGGGTGCATGGAGTATTTTCGCAAAAATAGTTTGCCACGATACCACTCACCTGCGAGAAGTATTAAATGAGCAAATACAGGGCGTAAAGGGCATACAACGCACTGAGACGTTTATTTCATTGGAGGAAAGTATCAGGAGGCAGATTACTTTGGAGTAATCCCGGCTTAACTATGGATAACATTTAAACCCTCTGCCGTTTGAAAACAGCAGAGGGTTTAATGAATATTATCGATTTGTTATTTATGCAAATATCCAAACAGCCCGTGTGACTCATCGTTCGGACCTGCTGTGAAATAAAGCCAATCTGTAGCGCTTCCTTTTCCAGGTACATTACCATTCAGAAAATCAATAGCCCATAACCCACCAATAACCAGTGCGTGCGATCCATTTTGCAATTCACCCAGGTGTTTTCCGGTTAAGTCAAACACATTAATCTTGCCATCGCCAAAATTTCCGATGAGGATAGTCTGCTGATCGGCGGCAAAACCCGCAGGGGCAAGGGCCATTCCCCATGGAGAGTTGAGGTCACCACGCGAAAAGAACCGTTTTACAAACGTACCATTGGTTTTAAAAATGTCTATGTATCCATTGCCCGGCCCGGCGTCGTCGTCCATCTCATCCGGAGCTTTTAACTTAGCGTAGGTGACAAATAAATTTTCGCCGATTTTTTGAATATTAAACGGCCCATAACCGCTTGGTATATTTGGATCAATAAATGGCTTGTTGGTAACGTAATTGAAGTTTTTATCAAAAACATCTATTTTACCACCCCTAAAGTTGGTCACGTAAAGGTAATTGCCTGTGCCTTCATTAGCTATTGTTAGCCCTTTATATACTGTATTGAATTGAGACCGGTCGGCGACTTTTACTGCTGCATTCCCAGCTTTCCATCCCGCTATTATGCCGTCTTCGCCGGCAAATATGAACTTGTATCCGCCAAAATCAGTAGTGCCGTTAAAAACCACTCCGGTAGGTGCACCTGTTTGGCCTGGCGTTGCGGCAGGAATAGTAACCGGTGACTTTAAAGTTTGTCCGTTGGTTCTATTGTAAATGGTACTTACGCCCTTTCCATTTGCCGAAATCCATATCGGGCCACCCGGAGGAGAGGCAATTCCCCAGGAATTAACAAGATTGGTATCGATCAAAGAAGCGTTAAAACCGCTTGTATCAGAAACCAGGTTCACCTGGCCGCCGGAGAAATTACTGCTGAAAAGACTGCTGGTAATAGTGTTGTTGTTAGCCGGAGCTTTATTAGCGGCTGAAATATCTTTTTTACATGCATAAAAACAGGTAATTGTAAGAATCCCTGAAATCAGGATTTTGATGTTGAGTGAAATTTTCATAATGTTAGGTAATTTAGGTTGTAAATGTTTTTAGATGAGTATATTGGTTTCTTTTGGGTGTTATAACTCATTGGCCTCCTTTCATTTAAAAGTGAATGAAAAATGTGACAGGTATGGTTTAAATACTACTAACGAAATGAGGAAAACGTTGTCTGGTAGTAAAAAATAATATTGATGAAATAAATACTTCCGATAATTATAAAGGTGTGACTATGTTTCTGGTTACAGCCGATTTTGCACCAGTAAAGAAATTCCACAATTGCAGGGTGGAATTTATGATTGTCTAACTATTGGTTACATCCAAAAGTACAGCAAAGAATAAGGCGAACTATATTCCGTTAGTTCTGATAAGTACTAAATTCCAGGTATTTATTTTTTTCCAAATCGGAATATAAAAAATAATCAGTAGTGTTAGTTAGGTGATTTTCCGAAAGCAACTTGCCTTTTCTATAAACCTGATATTTAGTTAAATTGCTTTGAATAATAACACTATCATTTTTTTTCATTGTATAAAAATCTGATACTAATAGGAATTTGCCGTTTTTGATTTTACAAAAGACATATTTGTTTTGATAAGCGGCTTCAAAAATCAGAGGTTTGTTTGATTTTACAATTTGCCCGTATATCACACCGTAGCCATGATTACCCGTAGGCTTTATATCTAAGACTTTAAATGTCAGGGTTAAATTTAAGCCCTTCAAAAAATCTTGTTCTGCTTTGTTTGCGTTATTCCACCATCTATTCGCAATTATGGCTGTTAAAATGAATATGAGAAAAAGTCCAATCCGATAATTCCTAACTAACGATTTCCGACTAGAATGCTGTTTTAGTTCCTGCACAAATTCATTAATTGCCATTTTAAAACTTACTTATTTTTAATAATAAATTGGTCATGCTGATATTACAAGTTACTAAAATATCATTTAAATATGCGATTTTTGCAATGCATGGCCGGCATATACATTCACATTCCTTTTTGCAAGCAGGCCTGCCATTACTGCGACTTTCATTTCAGTACCTCATTAAAATATAAGGATGAGCTTTTGCAGGCTTTAATAAGAGAAATACATCTTCAAAAAAATTACCCTGGCGGCGAGCAGGTTGATACCATTTACTTCGGCGGCGGCACACCCTCGTTATTAACCGGCGATGAGATAAATTTATTGACAGATACGATTGCAGGGTTACATGCTGTATCAGCAAATGCCGAAATCACCATCGAAGCCAACCCGGATGATCTTAGCAAAGCTAAATTGCAATCTTATCTCCAAACGGGGATAAACCGGTTTAGCATAGGTATACAGTCTTTTTTTGATGAAGACCTACAGTGGATGAACCGGGTTCACCGCGCCGAAGAGGCCGAAGCATCGGTAAAACGGACGCAGGATACGGGGCTTGAAAACCTAACGGTGGATCTTATCTATGGTTATCCGCTGTTAAGTAACGACAAATGGAAATACAACCTGGATAAAGTGTTTGAATTAGGCGTACCGCATGTATCGTCCTATTCCATGACGGTGGAACCCAAAACGGCGCTAGCATCATTTATACACAAGAAAAAAGAACCCGCGATGGACGATCAGCAAAGCGCCGCGCAATTTATTTTACTGATGGATGCAATGCAGGCGCAAGGTTTCGAGCATTACGAAATATCAAACTTTTGCAAGCCGGGGCATTATTCAAGGCATAATTCCAACTACTGGAAAGGTGTTAAATACCTGGGGATAGGCCCATCCGCACATTCTTATAATGGCGAAACCAGGCAGTGGAATATCGCCAATAACGCAAAGTATATGCAGGATATAAGCACCGGCCAAATCCCTGCCGAAACCGAATTATTAACGGAAACCAACCAACTAAATGAATATATAATGACCTCCCTTAGAACCATTTGGGGGCTTAGTATGGATAAACTCAATTTAATAGCTTCAGGCTCGTCGGTGCAGTTATTAAAGTCCGCCGGGCAGTTTTTTAATAACGGCTGGATAACGCAGGATAACGGCATAATTTACCTTACCCAAACTGGTAAATTATATGCGGATAACATAGCTTCCGGGTTGTTTTTTTGATGGGGTATCTCGCTGTAAATTAAGGGTTTTATTTAATATCGATTTGACGTAAATGAAGGCAGGAGTAAAAATAAATGCGGTTTATAAAAAACCGGAAAATTCTTTACCCCGTATCTTCCTCTAAACAATCCACATTAAATAAAATGAAAAAACTAATTATCGCGGCCTTTGCAGTAGTAGCTATTGCAGTTGCGCCAAAGGCAAATGCACAAACTAAAATGGTAGGTGGCGCAGCTATGTACCCAACTAAAAACATCGTAGAAAACGCAGTAAATTCAAAAGATCATACCACATTGGTTGCAGCCGTTAAAGCAGCAGGTTTGGTTGAAACTTTAGAGTCTGCAGGCCCTTTCACCGTATTTGCACCAACCAATGAAGCTTTTGACAAATTGCCGGAAGGAACTGTTGCAACTTTGGTGAAACCTGAGAACAAAGCAACCTTGACCAAAATTTTAACTTACCACGTAGTAGCCGGCCGTTTAAGCGCTGCTGACCTTTGGGAAAAAGTTAAAGCAGGCGACGGTAAAGCTGTATTAACTACTGTTGAAGGCGGTACCTTAACTGTGATGGCTAAAGGCAAAAAATTATACCTTGTTGATGAAAAAGGCGGCAAGTCATGGATCACAATCTCTGACGTATTTCAAAGCAATGGCGTTATCCATGTAGTAAACGCAGTGTTGATGCCTAACTAATCAGCAAAAGCTTCTGATGATCGGGATGTAGAATGCTGATCGATAAAAGAGCCGTTTAGCAATAAGCGGCTCTTTTTGTTTTGTCCGGCAATGTCAGAAAAATATCAAAAACAAGTTTAGCGTTTTACCGTTTTTGACTTTTAACTAATTTTGTGAGTTAATAAATTGTAAACATGAGCATCAGACTATCCCCTATTGACACAGTTGACGACATTAGCCGGGAACATTTTATTAACAATTATTTAAACCCACGCAAGCCGCTTATTATCCGCAAGGCATCACAAAGCTGGCCCGCCCTGCAAAAATGGACCTTTGATTATCTGAAGGAAACCGTTGGTGACCAGATTGTACCGCTGTATGATAGCTCAAAAGCCGATCCTTCAAAACCCATAAATGCTTCGGCTGCCGAAATGAAATTTGGCGATTATATCGACCTGATACAAAAAGGGCCTACCGACCTGCGTATCTTTTTGTTCGACCCGATAAAACATGCCCCTACATTGCTGGATGATTATCGTTCGCCCGAAAACCTGATGAGCGGATTCCTGGATAAATACCCCAATATGTTTTTCGGGGGAGCAGGCTCGGTTACGTTTTTGCATTACGATATTGACCTGGCGCATATATTCCACACCCATTTTAACGGGCGAAAACATGTGATCCTGTTCGACCAGAAGTGGAGCGAACGCCTTTACCGCATCCCTTTTGCTACTTATGCGCTGGAAGATTATGATATTGAGAACCCCGACTTTAAAAAATTCCCTGCTTTAAACGGCGTTGAAGGCTTTGACGCTTACCTGGAGCATGGCGACACCTTATTTATGCCTACCGGCTACTGGCACTGGATGAAATATCTCGACGGATCGTTTTCTATTTCATTGCGCGCCTGGGATAAATCGTGGGCTATAAAGGCTAAAAGTTTGTTTAACCTCACGTTGCAACGGAAGTTCGATGATGTAATGAAAAGGAATTTCAGGCAGAAATACATGGATTGGAAAGAGGAATTGGCGGTTAAACGCGCTGAAACCGCTTTAATTAACAAATCACCACAATAACAAACCGCACAATTGACGCTGTTGTTATATGTTGAACAACAAATGCAACGATGCTGTCATGCCATGCCGTTGTTTATTTGTTAACAATATCTTCATACACTTAGCAGGTTTATTTCGTTATTTTGTTGTTTCCTGTTAGATAT
>CAZZUU010000180.1:0-8056 GCA_964657275.1 uncultured Mucilaginibacter sp.
GCGCCTATTACCGGATTAGTTGTTGTTTGGCTGGAAAGTTTTACCGTTCGGCTTAACTGGAAAATAGTAGAATCTGCGCCCGACAGGATAGTTCCCTCAACCACCAGGTAGGCCGGAGGGTTCTGTATTGCGGCCGGAACATATGGCTTTCTACAGCTCCAAACAGTTAATAACAACAAACATATTAAATAATTTGCGATGCGGTACGTTGCATTTTTTTGGGGGGTTAACGTCTGGTAATTAGTCATACACTGTGAATTAATTAGATTCTACATTTTATATTACGACATATTTTCCTGGTTGTAATTTCAGTTGACATTATTGCCAAAAGCCCGGCTGTTGCGTTGTTCCCCGTATTGTACAGTCAGCACATGCGTGATCTGCTGAAAGATATCCCTGCGTTGTCCGCTGGCCAAATGCCCCGATAGCGAGTTCGGTAGGCGGTAGCGGGATTAAAAAACGTGCTACCTGATCGGCGTTACTACGGGGCTCCATGTACCATAACGTGTCGAGCTCACATTGATAAGGGTAAACAGCTTTCCAGCTTGCGGGTAATTGCGTTCTATCAATAAATATCCTTTTTGTTTGAACAGTGTTGGCACTTATAAAACCAAATACGTGTTCGGCCGGATTATCAACATTGTGTATGTTACCGTTAAGTTGTGTTGGCTGTGCATCAAATATGCTTCCAAGTTGCTCGGTAATTGTTTTTAAATTCGTCCAAAACGTAAATGCTTCCTTCGTTAACGGGTATTGTTTTAAAAGAATACTGTACCGTAATTCAACTTTTTCTGAAGTTGAAGGGATAAATGCTATTGGGGTTTCATAGATAACGTCCCGCGAAAGTTTAGCCGACGAACCTAATAATATAGAACCGGATGCATCGTTTGCGAAGCAGTAATATATTTGTTGATCAGGCTGGCGAACCAGTAGCTGTGTACCATCAGTTATAAAAGAAGTATAATATTCAGCGTGGAACCGCCAGGTTTCCTGATATTCCCATCTGTAATACCTGGTTTTATTAAAAGGGTCGTGCGTGTTAACATACAATTGCACCCCATTATTTATTATACTATAACCGATGCTATCAATAGGCGGGGTTGTTTGCAAAGGCACAAAATCTGAAACATAAGTAGAATTGTCGGCCAATACAATCTTTAACCGGTATTGTTGAGTTGGATCGAAATTTAGCGGCGGCAATGCATAATACCCGGGCTTAACCTCGCTTAGCCCATAATTTGTAGTTGCAGTTTCAACAAATAGCTCTGCTCCGGTAACCGGATTAGTTGTACTATCGCTGGAAAGCTTTACCGTGCGGCTTAATTTAAAAATAGTTGAATCGGTCCCAGAAAGTATTGTTCCTTCAACTACCAGGTAGTTGGGTGGGTTGCTGATAGCCTTTGGAGTGTATGGCTTTTTACAACCCCCAAAAATTATTACAAAAGCCAATAGAAACAGGCGTTTTTTCATTGTATAAGGTCTTTATTATTACATCCAATTATATTAAATAGGCTTCTGAATCCAATCCTAAACAAAAAACCTACTTTAATTAACTGCAGTATCGGTTTACAAGCTTGTATTAATGTTACTTATGGATAAGGTATGATCGCTTACTTAACTTCAAAATTAAAATACTGACTCCCGGCCTCCCCATTTGCTGTAATACCCTGTACTACGCCAATATATTTCCCTTTTTGATCGGATGTATAAAATGACACTGCTTCTTTACCCTGTTTATGGATTGATGGAGACCAGTATAACAAATTTCTAAAGTCGGGTATGCGGCTTGATGCCCTTGTTTCGGTATCATAAACCGGCGAATAAAATTCCCTTTGAAACTGAAGGCCTTCATAATCAATAACTACAGCATGCGGGTCAAGGTCAACACCAGCCATATCGCCTTTATAAGTTGTAAAACTAAATATGCCTTCTGTTTGGGCCGGCCCATATAGATAGCGTTGGTTTACCACATCTAATTTTTGAATTTTCAGAGGGTCAACCGCGAATATCTTATCGACATTAAAAACGGGAATACCATCAAACAAAACTAATGGATCACCATCAGTGGAGCCGCTCCCGGTTAATACTTTTATGTGAAATTTCCCTTTTTCTTTTAAAATATTATCCTCTGCTACATATTCACGCAGATCTTCTTCCAACGTTGTAAAACGTGTAAAATCATCCAATATATATGATTTGTAGGGTGTGCCATAAAATGCACTGCTATCAATTAAAGGGTCGTAAAATCTTTTTATTTTATTACCTGTGTAAATATTTAACACTTGTACGCCTATGCTATGATCTTGCAATGCCCCTAGCGAACTCGCCGAAAAATTAAACTTTGGCAGGAACGTTTTCGAATACTGCTCAGAAAAAGGACTAATAAAATCTATCCGGTAACTGGTATCTACCGCTGTATTTGTTTGCGCTATTAGTTCATTCGCTCCATAAATATCCCTGGTGCTGTAAATCGTTCTACCTGTTGAATCGCTAAGACTAGTTGATAACTGAACTCTTTTACCCGGTACAGCAAGATAGGTTATTATCCCATTAGCAGGTGCACCTGTTATGGTATTGACTATTTTTGCAGTTATAAGATGCCCGGTAAGTTCAGGTAAAAAGTTGAATTTTATAGGCTTATTTGCTAATACTTCATCCCACTTAAATCTTCTCCACCCTTGCGTAAGCATAAGGTTATCCACCGCCTGATCCGATTCGGCGGTAGTGCTTTTGAAATAGTACTCCGGTGATTCGATACTGCCCTTCAAATCGGAGTTTAGCCATAAATAGCTAAAAATATCATTGTAATCAATTGTTTGCAGTGAATCCACGCGGTATACGGCAATAGATAAATCGGCATTTAACGGCTTCCCGGAGACATCTTTTGTCGAAATATTAACGCCCACATTCTTACGTGAATCATACTGCTGCTGGCTCGCGCCGGCTTCTATGATCAACCGTTGGGCCGGCCTTTTAAAATAAAGCCTTTCGCAAACCGGCTGTTTTGCATTGTCGAAAATTGTTATATGTGATATTCCGTCAGAAAGGGCACTTTTGTTAATTTTAAAATGTGCCGTACCTCCCGACAAAGTCGTATTTTCTGCGGTATTTGCCGATTGCGCAGAATGGGTAAATAGATATATATTTCCGTCAGTATTGCCGCTGCTGCTCACCGAAATATCCAACTGGCCAGATCCATCATCGCTTAATTTCATTACATAACCGTGGCTTTTGATCTCCGGTAAATCTTTTACAATTTGACTATTTCCGTTGATTTTGATAATGGCCTTATAAGAGTTATCTGGTGCAGGTGTAAACGAAAAATTCCCCATCCCAAATTTTAGGGACGTGAATCGCACTATTGTATCATTATGCTGATCAATAATTGCACCTGACAGTGCAACGCCTTTACCATCCTGGCCTACCGCTTTGAATCCAATTTTGCTTGTAATACCGCTAACCAGATCGCCCCCCTCAGGGAAAAATCGTACATCATAATTATTGGAAATATCTTTGGCGGGGGCTTCGGGCGATTTAAGAGGGTTTACAAATGTTATTATTTTTTCAAAATAGTAATCAGGATTGAAATTTTTCATCCAGTTGGTATAGGCTCTAAAAAGATAATTCCCATTATTTGCCGTAACCGGGATATAAAGTGAACCGCTGCCAATACCATCTTTCAAAAGTATCTTCGCCTGGATAACAGGCAGCTGATTGTTATCTAAAACATCTACATAAGCAACTTTACTAAGGTTTAGTGGTTTATGATCGGCGGCATTAACACAATAGACTTTAAACCATATTATCTCTCCGGGAAGATAAACGCTTTTATCCGTGTGAACGAATATTTTTTCATGCAACACACTTTGTTTATACGAGCTAAAACTATTTTGTATCTCCTGCGTAACCTGGGCTCTTGTATTTAATAAGAACGTTGATAGGATTATGGTTAAAAAGCTTACTTTAATAGCTGGTGTATTAATTCTCATGATCAGCACTTTTTTTTTGTTTAAAAGCAGCATTGCAACTGGTATGATAGGTGATACTTATAATTTGTGTTCCGGTTTAAATATCCGGTATTTAATTCTTTAAGCGTTATTGCCAAAAACTTGGCTGTGTTGTAGTACCTCTTATGGTACAATCTGCACATGACCGGCTGGTGGCTAAATACCCTAATATCTTTTGGTCTCCAAAATAAGCAACCGGTATTTGGTTAGAGCCAAGCGGGATCAGGAATTCCTGCACCTGGTTCACCATAGTTAAAGGCTGGCTGTACCACAATGTATCCAACTCACAATCATAGGGATAAACAGTTCGCCAATTTGACGGTAGCTGCGACTGATCAATAAAAACTCTTTTCTGCTGTACAGTGCATGCACTTACATAACCAAATACATGCTCATTCGGATCATTCATGTTATGAATATTGCCATTAATCTGCGATGGCTGTGCATCAAAAATGCTTCCTAATTGTTCGGTATTTTTTTTCAGGTTTGACCAAAAGGTAAAGGCATCTTGTGTTAATGCATATTGTCGTAACAAAATGCTATATCTGTTTTCAATCTTTTCTGACGTAGAAGGAATAAATCCTAAGGGGCCTTGATAAATAACGTCTTTGCTCAATTTCGCGGAAGATCCTAATAGTATTGTACTGGAAACATCACCTGCGAAACAGAAGTACACGTCCTGGTTACCATTCCTGGCTACAATATCTGTTCCATTGGTAACATATGACGATTGAAATTTAGCGTGAAATTTCCACGCTTCGTCGTAATCCCAACGGTAATACCTGGTGTTATTATTCGGATCGTGGGTATTAACATACAATTGCATTCCACCATTCTGCACTGTATAGCCGATGCTGTCAATCGGCGGCGTGGTTTTCATCGGCACAAAATCTGAAAGATACGTACCACCACTGGCTAAAATGATTCTGAGCCTGTACTTTCCAAGGACATCAAGCTGACCAAGGATTAGCGCGTAGTAGCCGGGCTGAACTTCATTAAGCGTAATCCTGTTACTATTACTGTCTTCAATATCTATGTTTGCACCAGTAACCGGGTTTGTTGTAGTGCCGCTTGAAAGACTAACTGTGCGGCTTAATTTAAAAATAGTTGAATCTCCACCAGAAAGTATCGTTCCTTCTACTACTAAGTAACTGGGCGGATTAGCAATAGCTTGAGGGGTATAAGGCTTTTTACAGCCGAAGGCGCCCAGAAGTAAAACCAACACTAAATAAAATGAATTTCGATACATATGATTAAAACCTAATATTATAATTAATAAACGGAATGGGAGCCGCAAATATTGATAGCTTATAACCGCTTATAACACCGCTTTGTTCTGTAAAGAAGGTAGAGTACGCATTTTGCCTGCCGGTTAAATTATAAACCCCTATAGTCCATGAGTTATGCGTTTTCTGATGCACCTTGTGATTACCCTCTATATTCATTGAAAAATCTGACCGGAAGTAATTTGGTATTCTAAATGCATTCCTGTCAGAATAATATACTCTTTCAGATCCTGCATATTCATATTTTGCTATGGGCAAAGTAATAGGTCTCCCTGTGCTGTAGGCAACATCAAATGATATGCTAAAACGGTGAGAAAAACGGTAATTACTGTTTAAGTTAACTGCATGTGGCTTGTCATAATTTGCCGGATAATAGTCGCCGTTATTGATCAACTCCCCTGCAGTCTTATCATCCTGCTTTAAAAAAGTACGTGAGTAAGTATAGCTTAACCAGCCGTTTAACTTGCCTGCAGTTTTTTTAACCAAAAACTCAACCCCATACGCTTTTCCCTGTGTATTGATGATATCTTGCTCAATATGTTCGTTTAACAGCAACACAGCACCACTCCTGTAATCAAGATAATCTCTGATGCGCTTGTAATATCCTTCTACTGATAATTCAATAGTATTGGATTTCACATTTTGAAAAAGGCCCAATGATATTTGATCGCCATATTCAGGCTTTATGTTGGGGTCGCTCAATTTATAAACATCTGTTGGAGAAATAGAGGTTGAATTAGAAAGGAGGTGGATAAATTGATGCAATGTATTATATCCAGCTTTTACCGATAAATTATCATTTAATAAATAGCGGGCAGACACCCTTATATCCGGGGCGTAGTAGGTTTTTATTATACTGCTGCCCTTGTAGGTGGTGCTGTCAAGTATGTTAACCTGTTGCTTAGGCAAATTTGGTGCATAATGATCTATAGTTTGGGGCCCAAGGTAATTGTAAATGTTAAACCTTACGCCTGCAGTTATTGTAAACGCTGAGCTGACGTCGAATTTATCACCTAAGTATAAGGCGCTCTCAAGGGCGTGTTCGGGAGAAATGATCTGTGGTTCAACCAAGGAGAACTCACCGTTGGGTTCAAAATTTCCCGGGTCTATTTTATATAATATTGAATTTAAACCGAAGGTAACGGTATGCTTGCTGCTCAAATAATAATTAAAATCAGCTCTAAAAGTGTTTTGATTAACGCTAAAACCCAGATCAAATGCGTTTATCGGGTTTGCGCTGCTTGAGACTGAGTATTTATAGTTGTCATCACCCACAGCAATAACGCTGTATAACTTATTGTTAAAGTTATGCTTCCATTTTAACGAAATGTTTTTGTTACTATACGAGTAAGCGGTGTCACTATTTAACTTAAACCTGTCATTACTAATGTAACTGGAAAGGTAAAGGTTGTTTTTGTCATCGATCTGGTGGCTTACATCGAAGTTGAAATCGTAAAATGATGCCTGGCTGTGTTTATAGGCCTCCGGTAACAAACCGAGGAGCCAGTCTGAGTAAGTGGTTCGGCCGCCAAATATAAATGAAGTCTTATCTTTTACAATTGGACCCTCAACATTTAACCGGCTGGTTAACAGCCCTATACCTGCCGAACCCGCAAATATTTTTTTATTTCCTTCGCGATTGGTTAACTCCAATACCGATGATAAGCGGCCGCCAAATTTTTCGGGGATGCTGTTTTTATAAAGCTCAATATCTTTTATGATATCGGGGTTAAATGCCGCAAAGAAACCAAAAAAGTGAGCCGGATTGTAAATGGTCGATCCATCAAGCAAGATTAAATTCTCGTCCGCAGCCCCTCCCCGAACGTTAAAGCCCGTGGTAGCCTCTCCTACCGACGTAACACCCGGAAGCGTTAAAACAGCTTTCAAAACGTCGGCTTCTCCAAAGGCGGCGGGAATCTGTTTGATGTTTTTAATATCCAGGCGTGTAACACCCAGCTCAACGCTCCTTACGTTTGCAACCTTTTCGCCAGATATCGTTACTTCTTTTAGCCTGTTCACCTGTTCCTGCATCTCAATATTCAATTTACCATCTGAATACAGAACGATTTGACGCCGGGTATCACGCATGCCTATACCACGAACGTTCAACGTATGCCTTCCGCGTGATAAAGTAATGGTGAAATATCCAAATTGATCTGAAGCTACCCCAGTTTTTGAACTCGCCACATAGATACTGGCCCCGGTTACAGCTTCGCCCGATTTAATATTACGTATATAACCCGATAATATTGCGTTACCCGATTTTATACTATTGGTCTTTACCCCTATTTCGTACAGTTTGTTTTCGGTTGTAGCCTCGGGTACCTTTTGTTCTTCTTCTTCTTTGTATTCTTCTATTACGGTTGTTTTATTACCTTGCACATTTGCTGAAGCACTGGGCAAATAGCCCGCAGCCAATTCTGTTTGTACCTGCCGCCCTTTTGTAAGGAAAATTTGCTGCTGGCCAGTAATAGCGTAGTGAAAGCTGGTATTTTTAAAAGCCATATCAAGTACCGTTTGAATGGGCTTATCTGTTACTTGCAGCGTAATTTTCAAACTGTCAAATAAAGCCGGATCATAGTAGAAATGAAATCCGCTTTTTGATTCGAGCTCATTTACAAATTGCGAAATACCAGCCTGCTGAAAGCTTGCGCTGATCAACTTTGTACTACTTTGCTGTGCTAACGTAATTTTAAAAAGAAATAAAAAGCAAAAACTTAAAAGGTAAATTCTTCTCATACTAGTTGGTTAAATGGTCATAAT
>CAZZUU010000181.1:0-8003 GCA_964657275.1 uncultured Mucilaginibacter sp.
TGTAATCATCAAACAATCGGTGCAATCATCAAAACCGAAGGTTTAGCCCAACCAAAAAATTTGCCGGTGCCTGCGGGAAAAAGTAATTATAATTTACAACTTTCCCACCTTCAATATCCGGATAGGTTGCACCATTTGATTCATATTTTTCGCTGAAAATGTTATTGATCAGCAGCGTTATCCCTACATTTTTGATATAGCTGGCGCTGAAGTTGTAATTAAGCCGCAATGCGTTCACAAAATAATTGTTCAAATACCGGTTTGATCTCGTATCGGAAGGCGGATACCCCGTTGGATTAATATTACTGGTATTATCCAGGTACTGCCGTCCCACATATTTGCTGATGAGGGCTATTTCACCACCTTTTACCGGTTTAAAACTGATGGTGCTCGATCCCACAAAATCCGGCGAAAAGGCAATGTCCGTTTTGCCGTAAGTGTATTCAACCGTCGTGCCGTTATCGCTATCGTATAAATACTGCTGAAAGCCTTTTACTTTATTGCTGCTCAACGATGCAGTTGCTGCCCATGTTAGCTGACTGCTTATTTTTAACCTGCCGTCAAATTCCAGCCCTTCGCGGTAGCTGTCTTTCACATTACTGCGCACCTGATCGCCCACATCATTCAAAGCTCCTGTTAACACCAATTGATTGTTATATAGCATGTAAAATGCGTTGATGCCGCCGGTAAATATGCCCTGCTGTGTACGGTATCCAACTTCCCAGTCTTTCAGGTTTTCAGGCTTTGGGCGACTGTTTGGTGTTGATTGGGTATAATCATCGCGGTCAGGCTCGTGATTGCCAACCGAGAAGGATGCGTACACATTATTTTGCTCATTGAACTGATAGGTGATACCCGCTTTCGGGTTAAAAAAATCAAGATGCACCTGCTGCTGTATGTTCTGTAAGCTGTCATTAAACCCCAAAAAGGAATAATAAACGTGGCGGTACTGCATGTCGGCATATAACGTAAACTTCCCGATGCGATAATCAGCTTTTGCAAAAATATTAAAATCGGTTTTATCGGCGTCATTCCGCGCGTACTGGTAATCGGGCGGGATGTTGGCGCCCAGTTGAGTCCATTCAATATTATCATAATGTGCGCCTTTGTAAATGTTATAAGCGCCGCCAAGATCAAAGTTTATATTTTTTTGTGCCTTGTATTTCAGGTTGTAGGTAGCGCCGTAAAATTTATTGTTGAGCCATAGCCTGCGGGTAAGATCGGTACTAACGGTGTCGCCCGAAACAACTATCGGGGCTATTCCATAATTGACGAGGTTTTGCTGGGGCTGATATTCTTCATAATAGCCAAAGCCATGTGTATAATGCAGAGCGCCACTGAACGACAACTTATCAGAAATTTTTTGGTCGACCAGCAATTGGTAATGGTCCTGCGTATAATTATCCGTTTGATTTTTATAAAAAGTGCCGTTCGGCTCCAGCCCAAGCTCGTTATAGCGCCGATGACCCGCATTTATAGTGTCTTCGGGGATACCGTCCCATGCCTGGTAGGTATGCTCGGTACCGCCGAAGGTATTAAACCTGATTACCGTATTCTTGCCATAATAGGCACCGGTAAAAAAATAAGATTGCAGGTTGGAAAACGCCCGGTTGATGTATCCGTCCGAGTAGATCCTTGATAACCTGCCGTCAAAACTAAATTTCCCACCCAACAGTCCTGTACCTAAATTGACCGTGTTTTTGATCGTACCGTAAGAGCCTGCTGCGTTATTCAGTTCCGCATAAGCGGTATCATTGCGGGTGGTAGTTTGGATATTAATACTCGCACCAAAAGCCCCCGCACCGTTGGTTGACGTGCCTACGCCCCGCTGGATCTGTATATTATCAATTGATGAAGCGAAATCGGGCACATCCACAAAAAAAGATGCCTGTTCTTCCGAATCATTATACGGGATACCATTTATAGTGACGTTTATCCGCGTACCGTCCGAACCACGGATATGGATGCCGGTGTATCCAATACCCGTGCCCGCATCTGAATTGGTTACCAACGATGGTGTTTGATCGAGCAGGAAAGGCAGGTCCTGCCCCAGATTGTTTTTGGCAATGTCCTTTTTACTCAAATTGGTGAAGGTTGTCGGTGAGTTTTTGGCCGCCCGTGTACCGCTAACGGTTACTTCCTCGGTCAAAAAAGTGCTGTTAATTAAGGAAACGTCAATTGTTGTGTCGCTACTTAACAGGATGTTTTTTGTAATAGTTTGATAGCCGATATAAGACACCTGTAAAGTGTATGCACCAGTTTTTAAATTGCTGATGCGGTAACGGCCTTTGATATCAGCAATTGTTTTAGTTGCCTGGTTTTGCAGGCTGATGGTAGCGCCGGGCAATGCTTCCCCGGTTTGCTGATCGGTGATCTTCCCGGAAACGGAAAGCTGGGCCGCCGCCATGACAGGCAGCAGCAGGGCGGTTAACGCCACAAATAAATTTTTCAAATTATTAATAATAAAATTAGTTAAACCATCTCCGTATCAGGGCGACTACGCAGTACACTTAACTTGTTACCTCTCCCTACGCCGGCATTACCCGGATCAGGTGTATGTGGGAAGTCATTGGGTTATTGGTCATTGAGTCATTAGTCCGATTTCCGGACTTTTGATTTTTGACTTATTACTTTCGACTTAACACAACGGGTTTGATCTCAGCCTGTCTTTCAGTTTGGTAAAATACGCTGCAGCATATTTTGCAACCAAAGCAAGGCACCCCTTGAGAATTATGGGGCAAAGATAGGTTTTTTAGGAGGGAAATTGTGGGTACCTGAAATAATGGCTAATGGTTATTTGCGATGTTATTATTTTTATAGCAATTGTAGCTATGTTCCATAGGAACATTTCGTTGGTAGAAATGATATCCGTTATTCTTCGTTCCATAGGAACGATTGGTGAATTAGGTACCTTGCATGTAAATTAACCTAACCATGGCAAATAGTTACACCCAAATTCACGTTCAATTTGTCTTTGCCGTAAAATACAGGGCGGCCCTTATTAATAATGACTGGAAAGAAAGATTACATCAATATATCACAGGAATCTTCCAGGAAAATAACCATAAAATGCTTCAAGTAAACAGCGTGGCCGATCATATACATATTTTTGCCGGGATACGTCCGCATCAATCAATTTCCTCGCTAATGCAAAATGTAAAAACAGAAAGCAGTAAATGGATTAAAACGCAGGGTTTTTGTGCCCAGCCTTTTGCGTGGCAGGAAGGATACGGGGCCTTTTCCTATTCAAAAAGCCAGGTTTCCGATGTAGCCCGGTATGTTATGAATCAGGAAGCTCATCATAAAAAGATAACATTTTTGGATGAATACCGGAGGCTTTTAACCTTATTCGATATAGACTGGGACGAGCAGTATATTTTTAAAGAATTGGAATAGCGCCCACCAGGCGTTCCTAACGGAACGCTTTATTATAACCGCTATGTTTCTACCAACGAGTTGTTCCGCTGGAACAAAGCTTCGAATAACGCCTCAAAATAAGATTAGCTTAAGTAAAGCCAGTATCTCAGTTAGAGTTTTTTTTTAATTCGCTGGAACATAAAATTGTGATAGAATCTTTTGTGCTTTGACGTAAATCTTCCGTTAACCCATTAGGATAAAGTTGCTTTAACCTATTTATATAACAATTACAATAGATTTTCTGATTTTCGGCTGATAACATTTTCATGGATGGTGTTTCCATTAATTTATCTCTAATTATTTTATCCAATGTGGGTGACCATCCTAAGTTAATATTCGTTTCTGCGCTGCAACTGGAAAAAAAGCTTGCTGTAACATTTTTCAGCGAGTCATCATTTACAGAATCGATTCCCTGTGGATATTTATCCTTAAGCTTTCCTATGACACAATAAATAAGATTTTCCTTAGATGAACTATCTATTTTCCATTTATTAACACCTTCATTCAATGATTTGTAAACGTCTTTTGTGTGTTCTGGCGACCATTCAGTTTTATTAGAGTTAGCGAAATGAATTGACTCTTTTAAAATCGCCAAACCTATTAATATTAGTATTATCCAGCCCCATAAAGGCATCTTCTTCTTGGAATTAGGTTTAGCAGCCCATTGCGGAAACTCATTATTTCCATGATTATTCTGTGACATGATGTATGGTTAAGTTGGTAAAAAAAGCCACTTATTAGGAAGCTTAAATGTATGAATAACTTTAAACCTAATTTATTGAAGATAGAGAAGATTGTTGATTTAGCCGTTAAAAGCCATGAATAGTCAACGCCATCTTTTCATCAGAAAAATCATCGGTCAAAAAAGCCCCGGCATTACACCAGGGCTTCACATTAACTAACTATAACAAACAAAAACATATTTTGAAGTGGAAAGCTAAAAGACCAAAGCAGAAAGCTTTTTTTGCTTTTCGCTTTCTGCTTTTGCCTTCGGCTTTTAGCTCAAGAACATCCCATCGAATTACCGCAGTTTAAACATTTATAACAGGTGCCCGACCGCAGCGTGGTGTGCCCGCAAACATTACACGACGGGGCATCGCTTTGTGCGCCCATACTTAAATCAACACTGAATTGTTTTTTGCTACCATCACTCCCCCGATAGCTATCGGGAGGAGTTTTGGCAACCGGTTCATATATATTGGTTTCATCAGTATTAAAATCGCTGTCATTCATTTGGGGGTTGCCGGTAATCGCGCTTTGCCCGGTGATCACATGTACCAGGTCGGTACGGTTTTGATAGTCGTAACCCAGCATCCTGAAAATATAATCGATAATGGAAGTTGCGCTTTTTATATTTGCGTGACCAACCACCATTCCGGCAGGTTCAAAACGGGTGAAGGTAAACTTCTCTACATATTCCTCCAGTGGAACGCCATATTGTAGTCCTACCGAAACAGCTATGGCAAAGCAGTTCATCAATGAGCGGAAGGTGGCGCCTTCCTTGTGCATATCTACAAATATCTCACCCAGGGTTCCATCCTCGTATTCGCCGGTGCGCACAAAAACCGTTTGTCCGTCGATCATGGCTTTTTGGGTATAGCCGCGACGCTTAAAGGGCAGACTCTTTTTTTGTACCACCCTTGAAAGCTGGCGCATAAAGTTGGTGTCCTTTGATTTTTCCATAATGGCGATGGCGGCTTCGATCACCTGGTCGGGTGTAAGGTCGCTCAGTTTTACATTGGCGGCTTCACCCAATACTTCTTCAACGGTTTCCAATTTCGATTCAGCTTCTTCCACTTCCTCTTTGGTATCTGATTTTGTGGATAATGGCTGCGATAGCTTGCAACCGTCACGATAAAGCGTGTTGGCTTTTAAACCCAGTGTCCACGATAGGTTATAACAGTCTTTTATTTCCTCAACCTTCGCCTCGTTTGGCAAGTTGATGGTTTTGGATATGGCGCCGGAAAGAAAAGGCTGCGCGGCTGCCATCATTTTAATATGGCCGTGTGCATGAATATAACGCTCGCCTTTAGCACCGCATTTGTTGGCGCAATCAAATATCGGGTAATGTTCCTGTTTTAAATATGATGCGCCCTCAATGGTCATGCTTCCGCAGATGTGTTCATTGGCTGCTGCAATTTCGGTCCTGCTAAAGCCCAAAGATCGTAGCACATTAAAGCCGGGCGAGTTGTATTGCTCGGAAGTGAAGCCCAAACGTTTCAGGCAATCCTCGCCCAACGTCCAAACGTTAAAGGCAAAGCTGACCTCAAATGCCGAAACGATTTCCCTCTCGAGTTTTTCCAGCTCGTTATCTGTTAAGCCTTTTGCTTTTAAAGTACCAATATTGATATGTGGCGCATCTTTTAATGTAGCGGTTCCCTTTGCGTAATTCACGATAGCTGTTACCTCGTGATCGGCGTAGCCAAGATTGCTCAGCGCTTCGGGAACTGCCTGGTTAATGATCTTAAAATAGCCGCCGCCGGATAATTTCTTGAATTTTACCAGTGCAAAATCGGGCTCAATGCCGGTAGTATCGCAGTCCATCACCAGTCCGATAGTGCCGGTTGGTGCAATAACCGTGGTTTGTGCATTGCGGTAACCGTATTGCTCGCCCATTTCAACCGCTTTGTCCCAGGCGTTACAGGCAGCAGAAAGCAGGTAGTCGGGGCAATGCTTTTGGTCGATGCCCGGAGGAGTTATTTCAAGGCCCTCGTAGTTTTCGGTAGAGTTATATGCAGCATAGCGGTGATTTCGCATTACACGCAGCATGTGCTGCTTATTGTCGTTGTACCGGCTGAAAGTACCCATCTCGCGGGCCATTTCGGCGGATGTTGCATAGGCGGTGCCGGTCATGATAGCGGTAATGGCGCCACCTATGGCACGGGCTTTATCGCTATCGTAAGGGATGCCGTTTACCATTAACGCCGACCCAAGGTTAGCATAACCCAAACCCAACGTGCGGTAATCGTAAGATAACTGTGCCACTTCCTTTGATGGAAATTGCGCCATCAATACCGATATTTCCAATACAATTGTCCAAACACGACAGGCGTGTTCAAAACCCTTCACATCAAATATCCGGGTTTTAGGATCGAAAAAATGCGCCAGGTTAATGGAAGCCAGGTTACAGGCCGTATTATCGAGGAACATATACTCGGAACACGGGTTAGACGCATTGATGCGGCCGCCTTCGGGGCAGGTGTGCCATTCATTAATAGTGGTGTCAAATTGAACGCCGGGATCGGCACAGGCCCATGCGGCGAAGGTAATATCGTCCCACAGTTTTTGTGAGGGGATGGATTTTATGGTTTTGCCCGACATGCGACTGGTTAAACCCCACGGCTGTCCGTTTTGCAAAGCCTTAAAAAAGCTGTTCGGGATACGGACAGAATTATTTGAGTTTTGCCCGGAAACGGTACGGTAGGCTTCACCCTCATAATCGGACGAATAACCGGCGGCAATCAAAGCCGCAACTTTTTTTTCTTCTTCAACTTTCCAGTTTACGAAGCCTTCAATTTCGGGATGATCCAAATCAAGACAAACCATTTTGGCCGCCCTGCGGGTAGTTCCGCCCGATTTAATAGCTCCTGCGGCACGGTCGCCTATTTTTAAGAACGACATGAGGCCGGATGAATAACCACCGCCCGAAAGCTTTTCGCTCTCACCGCGGATCTTTGAGAAGTTAGTCCCTACGCCCGATCCATATTTAAAAATCCGGGCCTCGCGTACCCAAAGGTCCATGATGCCACCCTCATTTACCAAATCGTCATCCACGGAAAGGATAAAACAGGCATGCGGCTGCGGCCGCTCATAGGCGGATGTGGATTTGCTCAATACTTCCGTAACAGGGTCAACAAAATAGTGGCCCTGCGGCTTCCCGGTGATGCCGTAGGAGCTATGGAGGCCGGTATTGAACCATTGCGGCGAATTTGGCGCTGCCATTTGACCGGCAATGGTGTAAACTATTTCATCGTAAAATATTTCTGCATCTTTTTTTGAAGCGAAGTAGCCGTAGCGCATGCCCCAGTCCTTCCAGCAGTTGGCCATGCGGTGGGCAACCTGTTTTATGCTTTTTTCAGACCCTGTTGTACCATCTGCCTGCGGCACCCCTGCTTTACGGAAATATTTTTGAGCCAGGATATCGGTTGCTACCTGCGACCATGCAGCCGGGACCTCTACATCGTTCATTTCAAACACGGCATCACCCGACGGGTTGCGAATAACTGATGAGCGTTTTTCATATTTGAACTGGTCAAATACGTTAATTCCTTCTTTGCTGAAGTGCCTTTCTATCTTGAGTCCTTTGCCAGTTGAAGTGCCTGATTTTTTGGTAAAGCTTTTTCCCATATCTGTATTTATTTTAAGTTACCAGCGCGTTAAAATTTATTAGAGGGTGTTTTACTCAAATTTATTGTTCTGCAAAACAGCATTTCATTCAGAGTTTTCCACACAGTGTGGGTAAGATGACTACGGAAGGGTTGAATTGTAATAAAGGGCTTTATTACAGTTGCTTACGGCTTCGTTGTGCAGGGTTAACATATTAACCCTGTTTTTTTATAAATTATTGATATTCAATTATTTATAAA
>CAZZUU010000182.1:0-3141 GCA_964657275.1 uncultured Mucilaginibacter sp.
GGCTGCATGAGTATTTGGAAGAATTTCCGGGTAAGCAGGATGAACTGCGTTATGTATTAACATCTATATTGCCGGAAACCAGCGACAGCGAGTTTACATGGAAGGATTACCAGGCCCGCGTTAATAACGAACTGGTTGCCATTTTAGGTAATTACGTAAACCGGGTGATGATATTGATGCATAATTTTTACCAGGGTAAGCTGGAAAGTGATAACGGCAACATTGTGTTAAACGATGAAAACCTGGAAAAGGAACTTGGCCGTTTTCGCGATGAACTGGAGGTAAACCTTGAAACCTATAAATTCAGGCAGGCGCTTCAAAGCGTGATGGATATTGCGCGTTTAGGTAACCGTTACCTTACCGAGAACGAACCGTGGAAGACGATAAAAACAAATCCCGCGGAAGCCAAAAGGGCTTTGCAAAACTGCCTGGTTCTGATTGGTCATTTAGCCTCGTGCCTGCAGCCGTTTTTGCCTGCCACGGTTAGGAAAATAGCCGGAATGCTCAACCTGCCGTTTAGCGCCTTTGCGTTAGATCAGGAAATAGTATTTGAAAACGGGCACCAGCTAAATCCGTCTTCGTTATTATTTGAGAAGGTAGAGGACGAGGTAATAGCCAAGCAGGTACAAAAATTGCTCGACAAAAAGGCCGCCGCAGCACCGGCAACGGTTTCCGTAGTGCCGGCAAAGGACAATATAAACTTTGAAGCGTTCGCTTCGATGGATATACGGACAGGAACAATCTTAACCGCCGAAAAGGTAGCTAAAACAAAAAAACTGTTAAAGTTAAGCGTAGATACGGGCATAGATACCCGCACCATTGTATCGGGCATTGCCGAGTATTACGAACCCGAAGCTATCATAGGCAAAAAGGTAAGCGTACTGGTAAACCTGGAACCGCGTGAAATAAAAGGCATCCTGTCACAGGGGATGATACTGATGGCCGAGAGCTCGGAAGGTAAGCTGACCTTTGTTGCACCGGTAGATGAGTTTCATAATGGATCTGTGATTCGTTAATTTGCAGGGACAGATTTACGAAGTTGTAGAAACTTCGTAAATCTAATATTGGCGGATGTTTTAAGAATTCAACCAAAATTCGCACATTTGCACGGATTTCGTAAGCAGGAAATAGGATATTAAATAAATCCGAAATCGTAAATCCGAATTCCGAAATCAAAAATTGGTCCCGTAGTTCAACGGATAGAATAGGAGTTTCCTAAACTCTAGATATGAGTTCGATTCTCGTCGGGACCACATTTTTAATCTTATACACCCTGTAAATCAATGTTTTGCAGGGTGTTTTTATTTACTTCGGACAAATACCGGACGCTAAATACTTTAGTCGCTATAACGTGAGAAAAATTAACTGGCTATATATAAAGACGGATGAAAAAAAAGCTCATGTGAGTATACGTATTAGCACAACGTAGAAATTACTAATTCCAATGAAGATCAATCTATTTAAGAATATCGAGGCTTTTACTTATTTACATTGTTAGATATTCAAATGGAGGGTAGATATTCAAATGGAGGGTTTAAATGAATCTTTATTTATTATCACTGTGACAGATGCTTTATACCAAGGAACAATTACGCAATTCTAATCCACGTGATGAAGGGGTGATAATTCAACGCTATCTGCACAAGGTTATCAAGTTGGAGACATCCAAACTGCTGCCACATGAATGCGAATATCTGGCGCTGCGCTTCCGTAGTATTTTCAGAGAGAACGAACGCGGCGAAGCCGAATTAGCGGTCGATCCTTATGGTCAGGCCTTTCTGGCAGAGGCAGTTTTTAAATTCCTTATTCTCGTTTACCATGAGAACCTTGATTTTTTGCAGCCGGTGATCAAGGGCGAACGACAGCTGGATGCCGCAGAGATCGCGCTTGACAAAAGAAAATTCGAAGAATTATTGTCAAACTGGCGCGTCCGGCTGGTGGGCGGAAGGGAGGACCGTATCCTGCATGAGGTCAGGCTGGAATACATGCGCAAGATCGTGTTAATCAACAAACAATATCAAATCGGGGCCTTTGGCCTATTTCGTTATAAGCGGCTCTGGTTGGAACAGGAACTTAATGCCTTTTATATCTATTTTACGGTAAAAAGTTTTTTTAAAAGCATCAAGGCGCAGTATGTAGAGGTTAATGCCGTCGGCCGTCGCTTTGTCCTGAATGCTTACAGTTATGTACATATCATCTCCCGGCACTATATCCCCAAGTTTAATGGCGTTGACCCGGAAAGAAGCTTTAATCAGTCACTGCCTTTTATCGATCCCTTTGAACTGCCTACGGATATTGGCCGCTTGATCACAGACTATTTCGGCCGCGCGCCGCAAGCTTATGTCTTTCAGGAAGAATATATGATTTTTGAATATGACCGAGCGCATTATATCCTTTGGTGGAAGCAAAAGTCGGTCGAAGAGATTGGTAAAGCAGATGGCTACGAGATTCGGTCCTTGTATAGAATCGCGGGAACAAAAGATATTCCCAAGCTGGCTGGTAAAACCATTATCGATGCCGGGGTACATTTGCGTTATTATTATTAAGCACAACAGCCATTCCCAAGGATCACTTTATAGGTCCGGCAAATCATTTGCGGCTTACAACGGGTATTCCCGGAAATACCCGAAGTTTATTTCGCCCATTTTAAAATAAAACCTTCGAGGATATCGTCACTGCTTAAACGAGATCGTATAGACTGATGAAGGAATTTCTTTTGATCCGGCGGCAAGCTTTTAGAAGCAATGATGTATGCACGCTTTGTCCAGGGACTTAACCGGTCCAGATCTTCTTTTAATTGAAATATCCAGCCTTCGGCATCCTCATATTGCGCACTTGCCAGGAGGACTTTACGGCGAATGTCCTTGCCGTTTTTAAAGAACGCGATCAGCTTATCAATATGGTTCAAGTTCTTGTTATATACGAAAAGGTTCAATAACGATATTTGGTAAAATGGATTAGACTGAACGATCTCGTCCTCGAATATTTCAAGAACAATATCACCCACTTCTTTCCAATCTGACTCATAGTTTTCTGCACAGGAGTTGATATAAAGACAAACATCGTTTAATGCTGGAAGTAATTCCTCAAAATTTTCCAAACAAAAGTCTATCGCATCGGGTATTGCAATTTGGGATAGGC
>CAZZUU010000182.1:3151-7995 GCA_964657275.1 uncultured Mucilaginibacter sp.
AGTTTGCTAAAGTTCTTGTCGACCAAATAGGTTTTTAAAAGCTCAACGATATTTGTTTTTGATAACACAGCCAGATGCGCGTCACTGAGCACTTCGAGGTTTATTTTTTTATAAGGGTCGCCGCCGGTATACCGCTGGATAATCTCAATGATCTCCGCTTCAGCGTCGCAATAAGGCGTGCCGACGCTCTACAAACTTATCGCTTGCAAACTTTAAAAAGATAAGGCTAAGCACAACGTGTTTGTATTCCGATGGCTCAACCGTTCCGCGCAACTTATTTGCCGATTCCCAAAGGGTTTCTTCCATTGATTTTTGCTTGGCGGCCTTTTTCCCTTTTACCGGTATTCTCTCTTCTGTTATCAATTCGTTGTTTTCCATTATTTCATAAAAATAGTATTTCTACTACTAAATTGTCTTATCTAAAAAAACAGTACTTTTACGACCAGGTGCCAGGCACCAAAAATATTTATAATTAGCGTTAAGCTAAGTTCCGGCAAACAGAAACTGGTAATTTTAAACAGCACAGGAACAAAGTTGATACGCTCACGCCATGCGTGGGCTGTTGCTTTGTTTGTGCGGTAGGCATACCAGTGCCTTGTTTGCGAACCGGCTTCAGTCCCACGCTAATTTTTTTAAAAAAAGCTGACTGGGACTGAAGGCGTATACTTGTTATGTGGAGCTTTAATTCCGTTTCAACAACTAATCGTTTGTTTGCCGAGGCACAATCGCTGCAGGAGGGACTACTGAACCGGTCTCTTAAACCAATTCAAAAAGCTTTTGCTGATGTTTCTCTGCCACTTTTGACTAATGGTGAATTGAGGCAGTATATATTGTTAGCAGGTTCCTTTAACAATGTTACTGACTATGATCTTACCGATTTTCTTGATAAACTTTATAAGAGATTACATCCCCAAAGCTCTCCTCAAACGCAGTCTTTTATTTTTGAGCGTATATTAATCCGATGCTCGCTGATTATTCTTTTATTGCTGTTAATTAAAGGATTTCAAAACTATAATTATTACTCCATTTGTAGCTTCGGAGTGTTATTTGGTTCTCTCTTACTTTTCTGGCTGGAATGTAAAAGAAAAGCTTATTGGACTATAGCTATCACTTTCATACCAATATGCGTTTATAATCCGATTTATAAGGCGCATTTTCCACGTATTCAATGGATAGGCCTAGATCAAAAGTTAGTAGCATTGTTATGCTTCGCAATAGTTATTGATTTCATTGTAGTTTATTTCAAGAAATTCAAGCTTCCAAAATTTAAGGGGGTTAAGCTGAAAATATTTTCATCAAACAGGATTAGCCCGCGCTTACATAAATTCAATATGAGGCCAATCGGCCCATGGCTTTGGTATGCCTTAGTTTTAATATTAGTATTGTGCTTTTGTTACTTTTTGTGGCCTCCAGGTTTTTCAAACAATTTCTATATACCATCTACGCCAGAACAGCCTGTGAGATCAGGTAACCTGGTAAGTGACAGTAATGCTCATCCATCAAATCTCAAAGATTCTATTAAAACCCCTGCCGATCCATATGTCGATTGGGACACGGTTGCTTACAAAACCGGTAGCCGTCCATCGGGTTTTAAATTTAATTCGCAGTACGGAAAGATCAATGCTGTGGTGAGAGTTACAGTTGGTGGAGATTTCGACGCGGTCATTAAGTTAATTAATATCAAAACAAATAAATGCATACGGTATGTCTATGTCAAAGCCTATGACAGTTTTGAGATCAGTCATATCCCTTTGGGAGAATACACCATAAAGGTAGCGATGGGACAAATTTGGAAACAGAAATTAATTAAAAATAGGATTGTTGGCAGGTTCACGGCAAACGCTATTTATAAAAAGGGGAACGAAACTCTCAACTTCTATACGGATCGGACTATAATTCACGGCTACGATTTGAAATTGAATGTGCAAAGCGGATCAAATAATTTCGCCACTTCTGCATTGAGTGAAGATGAATTTAATAATTGAGTAACCTTGCAGAACTTTTAACTTGAAAGGAATTTTAAAAAACATGTACCTAATGAAAACTTCGGCTTCAAGAAAATTAGGCCAGAAATAGCTTACCAGCATCATGACGTCTGCGACGAGGTTTGTAGCCTCATAAAAGGCGCTGCAGGCGATTATTACTTTGAAAATGACTAACTGTGCCGCAATTGCTAAAAGTGCTATTAGGCCAATATATCGGACGATAAATCCAATGACTTATTTCCTGCTGTTTTTGGCAGCCAGGCTTGGGAATAGGTGTTTAACAATCGCTTACCCTTATAACTTATTAAGTACACCGCTGGTCTATTTCGAGCACCTGAAAATAAAACTTCCAAAGCACCCACGCTAACAAGTTTCCTTATCCCCAAACGAACTTGTTGCAAATTCATCTCCACAAACTGTTGTTGCACATTGTACGCATTAAAGGAAATAATAGTATTGGCATACGATAATATCTCCAAATGAGTTCTATATAAGCCAGTTTCTTTCCGAAACATGCTATTGATCTTCCTTTGGTTCAGGATGAAGTCGTTTACAGAAGGGTTGATATAGGCATTCATATAATATCACTTTAATTGGCTATACAAATTTAAGCAATTACCACAATTGAGGTGCGTTAAAGAGGTAATAGTTTAACCATTTTAGGGCATTACGTTTGATATAAGGATGTTTCTTAACTATTAGCGACATGGCCCTCTATTTGGACCGGTAGAATAATAATCGGGCTGAATTTCCATTTCTGCTAATAGGCTCGTCCAACTAGCGCACAAATTTAAACAGAAAAAAAATCAGGAAATTAAAATTAATAAATACATTTACGATATCATAGTAAACCTAACTAAGCGCTGATTAGTTGAAACGATTTTTTGCCATTGTGTTATTGGGTGTTCACCTATTTAATTTAGGCGGCTATGCTGTATTATTTCAATACCTTATCCATAAGTCGGATGTTCAGATGGTGAACCAGCTATTTGAGAATAAGATTGATTCAAAAAAGTTTACAGAATTAAAGGTTCCCGTGCATTTCCCAACAGTGCAGGATATGGACGAATATGCGGTGGTTGAAGGCCAGATTCAATTAAAAAACGTTTATTACAATTATGTTAAGCTGAAAGTTACGCGTGATACGCTGTTTTTTGTATGTATTGCCAATACCAATAAAACCAGGTTGGTAACCGCTGGTATTAACACCGCCAAAGAGATAAATGATATTTCAATAAATAAAAAAACACATCACGATCCTGCGGCTAAAAAGATAAGTGTACCAGGTGAATACTATTTACATTCATTTGAATACAGCTACACTAAATTTGAAATATTTCTTAAACATTACAACAAACCAATATCTTATCAACTATATCGTCCTTTTATAGACGATCCGGGCAAACCGCCCGACTATATTTCTTAGTGCTTTTCAGCAAATTTACTGGTGTTATATAAAGAGCATTGCTTTGTCTGTCAAAGCCGTAACGGGCTTTTGTGGACCGACGCAGTTTAAGTTTCCATATATAATTTATGTGACAAGCACTATTACCTGCATATAATGGGTTTCGGACTTAGGGAACCCAATCAATAATTAATTAACTCAATTTTTTTATGCCACATATACCTCTTGAGAGCCACTTGCCCGGAATAACCGGCTTGCTGGAATATCGTAAAGATACGGGAGAGCCGATACGCGTTCTCACGCAAATTTTATTAAGGGGGCCATCGACGCTTTCCGAAGCAGAACGCGAACTGATAGCCAGTGTGGTGTCACATGGCAATGAATGTAAATTTTGTACGGCCGCGCATACCGCTGCCGTTGACATGCTGTTAGGCGAACCTGTAACTGCCGAAAAGGTAAAGGCGGATATTGCTACAGCACCGGTAAGCCAAAAAATGAAAGCCTTACTAACCATAGCGGCGCTTACAGGTAAAAGCGGCAGGCTGGTAACAACCGAGGTTATAGAAAAAGCCAGGGCCAACGGCGCAACAGATATTGAAATACACGATACGGTGTTAATAGCTGCCTTGTTTAGTCTGTACAATCGCTACGTAGATGGGATGGCAACTGCCATGCCCGATGATGAAAGCTATTTCACCATGCTGGCAGATCGCCTGGTAAACCATGGTTATTCACGCTTGCCACACGGATACGATCACTTAAAAAACAAAGACAATTAAAATTATGGAAAGCGTATCAACTCTGGAGATAGCAAATAAAAAAGTACAATCAGCAAATCTCGCACTTTTGTTTATCGTTTGTTTTGCAGGCAATATGTTCGGAGGGGTTATATCAACCCTGATGTCGGTTTATTTACCGGTAGTGGTCAAGGAGTTTCAGGGCAATCAAAGTGCCGGTCGGCTTGATGATATCAGCGCGTACATCAATTCCGTATTTATTTTCGGCTGGGCTGCAGGCGGTTTTTTGTATGGGGTTATCAGCGACAGGACAGGCAGGAAAATATCGCTATTGTCGTCCATTGCCTGCTTTGGCTTGTTTGCCATATTAACCGGCTTAATGAACAATTGGTGGGGAATAGTGCTGTGCCGTTTTATGAGCGGCTTTGGTACCGGTGGTTTGCTGGTGGTGTCGTTCACTTTAATAAGTGAGGTATGGCCCGAAAAAAGCCGGGCTGTTGTTACCGGAATTTTGTCAATTTCCGTCCCTATAGGCATTTTTTCTGCCGGGTTGATCAATTACCTGGTTACTTCGTGGCGGCAGGGCTTTCTGGTCGGAATTATTCCCCTCGTGATTGCAATCGCAGGTTATTGGATGATAAATGAATCGGCATTGTGGCTTAATGACCGCTCCGGCAAATCCGATCCCAAAAGACCGGCGCATCGTTTATTTGATGC
>CAZZUU010000183.1:0-4860 GCA_964657275.1 uncultured Mucilaginibacter sp.
GATAAAAATCATAGTATCTTAAAAACAATAAATTGAATTGTTATTTCAAGCGGCAGGGCGAACGGCTTAACTTTCCCACTTCGACGAATTTTCGCGATCTTCGTTTGAAAACTATATACATGAAAGCTATATGTGTATTCTGCGGGGCCAATTTTAATAACGATCCGGTTTTAAAGCATTCCGTTGAGCAATTAGCGGAAGTTATAGTAAGCCGCGATATAACGTTGATTTTTGGAGGCGGAAAAGTAGGCGTTATGGGAATATTAGCTGATGCTGTGATGAAAAATGGAGGAAAAGCTATTGGCGTTATTCCCAGGTTTTTAATGGACAAAGAAGTTGGGCATATGGGCTTAACAGCGCTTCATATTGTTGAAACTATGCACCAGCGCAAACAACTGATGAACGACCTGTGCGACGGTATTATAACTTTGCCCGGAGGTTTTGGAACAATGGAGGAATTGTTTGAAGTTTTAACATGGCTGCAACTTGGGCTCCATCGTCACCCTATTGGTTTACTAAATGTTAACGGGTTTTATGATTTTTTACTAAAGCAATTGGATACGATGGTTGAGCAGCGCTTTTTAAAACCCGCCAACCGTAGGCTACTTTTTACATCCGGTGATGCAATTGAGCTCACTAATTTAATGGAGAATGTTGATTTACAGCCTGATGATACGTGGTTTAACCAAAGAAACCTGATTTAAAACACCTGATTTATTGGAGCCAAGTCTCAATGGGCAACCTTACCTTAGTTATAGCTTGCTGAAGCAAAACTAAAAATGCGGTCGCTTTATAAATGCAACCGCCTTAATTAAGTGATAATTAAGATTAAACCTTTTACACAAATAAGCCATTAACAACACAACCATAATCCTAATTATTAAAAATTCCAAAATTTTACACTCAGCTTTTTATCTTAAATATCTTGCTTTTCGCAACAGATTTCATAATGTCGAACATTGCAGCTATTGTTGAAATTACCTCTTTGCTGTAGCTCTGTTTATACAAAAACTTGTCACAAATACTGTCGTCCCAGGGTTTTATAAAGTGGTTCAGATAATAAGTATCTTCAGGGTTTACCAAAATCTCTATTTCGTCTGACCACTCGTAATTTACTGTAAGAATACCCGCATGGGTGCGCTCCAATATTTTAAAACCAATTGAAGCTTTTGGTAAATAATACAGAAATACCTGTCCAAAATCCTGCCATGCGTTAAAGTTAAGTACTTCTTTATCGTACAACACCAACTTATTATCGATATCCTGTATCACCCATTTATGCGATTCTTTAGGTGCGATGTATTCACCCAAAAGAGACGGAGTTTCCATATAACCCATCTTCGCCACCCTGGCCTGTTCTTTAACAAATTGTATCGGGTCTTCCACATGTTCTAACACATGACGGCAAATAACATAGTCAAACTCGCCATCCTTAAACGGCAAATGCTCGCCATCAGCGTGAACAAATTTTTGATTTTTTAAAACCTTAAGTGCGCCGGAGCGATGATAATTGTCATCAACATACTTGTCAACAACCGTATGGGCTCTTTTATCCGGGTGGTTTCCGCCACCAACTTCCAAAACATTGTACTTCCTTTTTATAAGGAGGTCATCCATCGTTTTCGGGGTTCTTATTTTCATATTAATAGGGGTTTCTGCAGTTTAACAAGGGGTATTTATATACTAGAAAGGCAAAAATTTTATGCATTGTAAATTTATACGTTAAAAATAAAACTTAAGATACAAAAAATAACCTGTTGCTGGTATTTTTGTTACGTAGAACGATAGGAGCTAATTAAATAACCATACAAGTTCACCAAACTGGTGTGAGCGGCAGTTAATAGCTATATTTGATCCACCAATGCAACCTGCTCATGGATATCGAATTCAACAAACATGAAGACATCAACAAACAACTTGTTTACGAGGTAAATACCCGGTTAAAAAAGGTTTACGCAGGGGGCGGCGAAAAAGCAGCCGCTAAACAAAAGGAAAAAGGCAAAATGCTGGCCCGTGAACGGATTTCTTATCTTATTGACAGCGACAAGCCCTGGTTAGAGTTAGGCGCATTTGCTGGCGATGGTCTGTATATTGAACACGGCGGCTGCCCTTCAGGCGGGGTAATATGTGGTATAGCTTATGTATCGGGCAGGCAATGCGTGGTGGTTGCCAACGATGCGACAGTTAAAGCCGGAGCGTGGTTCCCTATTACAGCCAAGAAAAACCTGCGTGCGCAGGAAATTGCGATGGAAAACCGTCTTCCTATTATTTACCTTGTTGATTCTGCGGGCGTTTATTTGCCTTTACAGGATGAGATTTTCCCTGATAAAGAACATTTCGGACGCATTTTCCGCAATAATGCGATGATGAGCAGCATGGGAATCATCCAGATTGCGGCGATTATGGGTTCGTGTGTTGCAGGAGGCGCGTATCTGCCGATAATGAGCGATGAGGCAATGATTGTTGAAGGTACCGGTTCAGTTTTCCTGGCCGGATCATACCTGGTAAAATCAGCCATTGGCGAAGATGTGGATAATGAAACACTTGGTGGCGCAACCGCGCAATGCGAAATTTCGGGCGTTACCGATTACAAACATCCAAATGACAAGGCCTGTCTCGATTCCATCCGCAATATCATGAGCTTGACGGGAGATTTCCAGAAAGCGGGATTTGACCGCATAAAGCCAATGTCACCAAAACTGAAGGAACAGGATATATACGGAATATTACCCGCCAGCAGGGAAGCCGCGTATGACATGAATGAGATTGTATTACGTTTGCTGGATAATTCAGAATTTGAAGAATATAAAGCAGGTTACGGGCAATCGATTATTTGTGGATTAGGCCGCATCGACGGCTGGGCGGTTGGTATAGTCGCCAATCAGCGCAAAGTGATCAAATCAAAAAAAGGCGAAATGCAATTCGGCGGCGTTATTTATTCTGATTCTGCTGACAAGGCCACCCGTTTTATCATGAACTGCAATCAGAAAAAGATACCCCTGGTATTTTTACAGGATGTAACCGGCTTTATGGTGGGCAGCAGGGCCGAACATGGCGGCATCATAAAAGACGGCGCCAAAATGGTAAATGCGGTGGCAAACTCTGTTGTGCCGAAATTTACAATAGTTATAGGCAATTCATACGGGGCGGGTAATTACGCTATGTGCGGCAAAGCATATGATCCGCGCCTCATCTACGCATGGCCAACAGCAAAAATAGCGGTAATGGGTGGCGCACAGGCAGCGAAGGTTTTGGTGCAAATGCAAGCTGCGGGCCTAAAGGCAAAAGGCGAAGAAATAAATCAGGAAAAAGAAGCCGAGCTGCTAAAACAAACAACCGACAGATATGACATGCAAACCACTCCCTACTATGCTGCAGCAAGACTTTGGGTAGACGGCATTATTGATCCGTTGGAAACGCGTAAAGTGATTTCCATGGGAATCGAAGCGGCAAATCACGCCCCTATTGAGAAGGCGTTTAATGTGGGGTTAATTCAGACTTGATTTGCAAGTGTGCATACTTCAGCTATACCGTTGATTTCATCTTTTGTGTGCTAAATCTCAAAAATCTTTAATGGGCAAAATCGCGGTTCTCACAAACAAATCATATCATAAAATTCTATGGCAATCTGCTGACGGTTACCTATTGGCTCGATGCTTTTTAAAACTTAAATTTGCCATTCATTTTATATACATCAATGTCCCACGAACCCGAACACGTTAAATGTCTTATCATAGGCTCAGGCCCTGCAGGCTATACTGCCGCAATTTATGCTTCACGCGCTGATCTAAAACCGGTTATGTACACCGGTATATTACCCGGCGGGCAGCTTACCCAAACTACAGATGTAGAAAACTATCCCGGTTACCCGGATGGAATAATGGGTCCCGAAATGATGGAAGATTTTCGCAAACAGGCGCATCGCCTGGGAACTGATATTCGTTACGGATACGTTAGTTCTGTCGACTTTTCAAGCCTTCCTCACAAAGTAGTTGTAGACGAAGATAAAACCATACTGGCAGATACGGTGATCATTTCAACCGGCGCATCGGCAAAATGGCTGGGACTGGATTCGGAGCAAAAATACAGCGGTTTTGGTGTTTCGGCTTGTGCCGTTTGCGACGGGTTCTTTTTTAAGGGGCAGGATGTAGCCATTGTTGGTGCGGGAGACACCGCAGCAGAAGAAGCGACCTATCTTGCCAAGTTATGCCGCAAAGTATCGATGATCGTGCGAAGAGGTGAATTCAGGGCTTCGAAAGCTATGGTGCACCGCGTGTTGAATACGCCTAATATCGAAATACTATATGATACTGAAACTAAAGAAATAATTGGCGACGACCGCGGCGTGAACGGCGTAATTGTTACCAATAATAAAACAAACGAGGAAAAAACCCTCCAGGTATCCGGATTTTTTGTGGCGATAGGCCATCATCCCAATACCGATATTTTCAAGGGTTGGCTGCACATGGATGAAACAGGCTACATCAAAACTACGCCGGGTTCAACTACCACCAATATCGAGGGTGTGTTTTGTTGTGGGGATGCGCAGGATCATATATATCGCCAGGCAGTAACAGCCGCAGGCAGCGGCTGCATGGCGGCTATTGATGCTGAACGTTACCTGGCTGGTAAGGAACATATGGTCACCGCGTAATTGGTTATTAGGGTCATTTGTAATGTATTTAAATTAGACCCTTTATAACGATTACAACCTTTACAACCAGTAATAATCGTATTTTTGATAAATAACTTATTTAAAATATACCATTATGGGAAAAGGGGATAAAAAAACCAAAAAAGGAAAAATTGCCATGGGATCGTTTGGTAAAACCAGGCCACACGATTTAAAAAAAGACAAGC
>CAZZUU010000183.1:4870-5269 GCA_964657275.1 uncultured Mucilaginibacter sp.
CCAGGGTGGCTTTCTTTATTTGATACAGATTTTTTACAGCCGTCGCTGAACTTTTATTTTAAAAATCTGTTAACTTAACCGGCTCTAATAGCCGGTTATAATTTTATATGTCTAAAAAAAATCGTTCTCTTCTTTTTCTGCTGGTAACTCTTATATCATTAACAACAGTAAACGCACAGGATGTCAATCCCAATCTGGGAATAATACCTGCACCGGTTTCCTTAAAAAAAGCTTCCGGAGAATTTACACTAAGTGGTCAAACTGCAATATTAGCCGACAGTTTAAATAACAAATCGGTAATTTTTTTAACCGATTACCTGCACACCAAACTCATGCTCCCTGTTCAGTTGAAAGCCAATACCGGCGCGCCGGCAGGTAATAGTCTTGTCCTCACCTCAA
>CAZZUU010000183.1:5279-7993 GCA_964657275.1 uncultured Mucilaginibacter sp.
CTCAATTGGTGCGGACAGTTTGCCTCCGGGTGGTTATCGTTTAACTATAACACCGCAACAAATAACTATTTCAGGCAAAGGCGCCGGGCTGTTTTATGGTGTGCAAACATTAATACAGCTAATCCCTGCAGACAGAACAGCGATAGCAAGGCTACCTTGTGTTCAGATAGAAGATTATCCCCGTTTTGGTTACCGCGGCTTAATGCTTGATGTATGCCGGCATTTCTTTTCCGTGGAATTTATAAAGAAGTATATTGATCTGATGGCTGCTTATAAGCTGAATAATTTTCACTGGCATTTAACAGACGACCAGGGCTGGCGTATCCAAATAAAAAAATACCCTAAGCTAACCGAAATTGGAAGTCAGCGTGCGCAAACCGTTATCGGAAATTATCACGACCGTACCCCTCAACAATTCGACAATACACCTTACGGCGGATATTACACGCAGGATCAAATACGTGAAGTGGTAAAATATGCGGCGGACCGTTATATCAATGTCGTGCCGGAAATTGAGATGCCCGGCCACTCTGAAGCAGCGCTCGCATCGTACCCCGAATTGAGCTGTAACCCTTCCTACCCTTATAAGGTATCCGAAACGTGGGGCGTTTTTAACGATATTTATTGTCCGTCCGAAAATACATTCAACTTTTTAGAAGATGTATTAACCGAGGTAATGGAACTTTTCCCGGGGAAATATATCCATATAGGTGGTGATGAAGTGCCGAAAGACGTTTGGAAAAGTTCGGCATTTTGCCAAAAACTAATTAAGAAACTTAAACTAAAGAATGAAGACGGTTTACAAAGTTACTTCGTTCAGCGTATTGAAAAATTTGTTAATTCAAAAGGACACAGCATTATTGGCTGGGACGAAATACTGGAAGGCGGTCTGTCGCCAAACGCAACAGTAATGAGCTGGAGGGGCGAAACAGGCGGTATACAAGCTGCTCAGCAGAACCATGATGTGATTATGACGCCGAGCAGCGAAGGCTTGTATCTGGATAAATTGCAGGGAAAACTAGACCTTGAGCCCTTAAGCATAGGTGGCTACGATCCGCTAAGTAAAGTATACGCCTACAACCCAATGCCGGCTGTTTTAGCGCCCGATCAGCAGAAATATATACTCGGTGTACAAGCTAATCTGTGGACTGAATATATCCCCACTGAAAGTAAAGTTGAATACATGATATTGCCGAGGATGCTTGCCCTTGCCGAAGTAGCATGGACGCCTTTGGCCAATAAAAATTATACCGATTTCGCTAATACCCGCTTACCAGAACATTTGGCATGGTTTGATAAAAACGATTTTAATTACAGGGTGCCCCCGGTTATCGGTGCGCAGGATACGATAATATTTGCCGCGCAAATGAATGTTAATTTAAAATCTCCTGTAAACGGTGCAAAAATCTATTTTACTATTGATGGTTATAAACCAGATGAAACAGGTATGACTTACACTATGCCGGTGAGTTACCCTGTGCCAGTTGATCAATACCGCGAATTAAAAACGATTGTGGTTACGCCTACGGGTAAAAGAAGTCAAATAACACATGTAATGGTATACAATAAAACACCGCTGCCACCTGTTAATTACCAGGGAACGATGAAAGGGGTAAAATACCGTCTTACTACGGGAGAACTTACCGGTTTAAACCAGTTAAATGACGCTGCACAACTGGATACAGGCGTGGTGCAAAGCTTTAATACCACGCCTTTCAGAAAGAACATGCATGGCTTTGGTATAACTTATACCGGATTTATCCGTATTGATGCCGACGGTAATTATGGTTTCTCAACAAGTTCGGCAAATGGCTCATCGCTATCAGTAGATGATGTACCTGTAGTTGACAACGATGGCAAGCATGGCGTATTTGATCAGGGAGGTGCTGTGCCACTGCTTAAAGGATTTCATAAAATAACGATAAAATACTTTGACAACGGCAACTCGGGTACTTTAAAGGTGTTTATGACCATACCCGGAAAACCAAAGGGCGAGTTATCGGCTGATACTATGGTTAATTAATGATTATGAACAGCAAATACAGTTTTTATCTTTCTATGTTTATCGGCTGCGTTTTAGCGACCGGCTGCGGTAGCGAGGAAAAAAAACCTGTGGCCGCTGCTCCCTCACAACCTCAAAAGCCGGCTGTTATGGAACCCTTCAGGTTTCACAAACTGGTAGAAGTTTCTCCGGGCGAAGATTACGACATATTAAGCTGGGGGCGGGGATCATCAACTGTGGGCGCTTTTGAAATATTGCACTCTGATTCGGCTGCTGCCAAATTCACCACCACCACCGGCGACCTGATCGGCACTATAGTTGATGTTTATAATTCTGATATGGATCTTGATGGCAATCCTGAAATAATTATACAGGCCAAAGGAAAGGACACCACCAACTATACCAACATTTACGCCTTTGAGTTTGGCAATAGCAAAGTAAATAAGCTTGATTTCCCACGACTAACAAAATCGCAAAGAAAAGGTTACAGGGGCAATGATAACTTCTATATAAAGGATGGCGCCCTGATGCGTGAATTCCCAATATATGATGGAGACAGTCAAGCAGCCAAACCAACAGGGCAGAAGCGCCAGTTTCAATACGGATTAAGGAATAATGAATTTACCATAAAACAGTTAAGTACAGATTCAACCAGTAACTCAACTGCAACTGCCAAACAAGTTAAAGTTATACCTGCCGACAATAAAAAATC
>CAZZUU010000184.1:0-7990 GCA_964657275.1 uncultured Mucilaginibacter sp.
CTACCCTCCAGCCGGTCGATAAACCATAACCGCTCCTGGCTGAACGATAAAGGGACCGGTTCGGCTGCCGTAAGCGCGTGGGGGGCGATACGGTCGGCGTCATCAACTATATTTAATCTTAAACTCGTATTACTTAAAAAATCGATAATTAACTGCTTGTTGGCACTTAATTCAGCCAATAAATCTTTGTCAATAGCTTTACCTTTTGGAAATTTCAGCTGTAGCTGATCACCGTTTAAAGTGATATCAACTTCCTGCTGTCTCGCCAAATTTAATATATCGATCGCCTTCGTAAACCTTTGTTCCATTCTAGCCCTGTTCCTTGTGCTGTTAACCTTTCAAGCACATTTTTTAATTTACAATTTACAATTAAATGTTTACTACATCAAATTCATCGGTGTTTTCTTGCTGATTATTACCGTTGGCTTGCATTTCAAATTCTATATATTTACTCAAATCGCTAATGGAGCTGAATTGAAATAATATGTGAATCGGTATTGAAACAGACAAATCCCGCTCTATAGCCGATACAACGCGCATCGCCAAAAGGGAATGTCCTCCCATCTCAAAAAAATCATCGTAAATGCCTGCCCGTTCTGTTCGTAACAGCTCCTGCCAAATTAATGCCAGTTTAACTTCTGTTTCATTACGGGGCGCTACGTACTCGGTTGAAACATCAGACAGCTCCGGATCCGGCAATGCCTTACGGTCAATCTTTCCATTGGGGGTCAATGGGATACTTTCCAATTCTACCCATAACCTTGGCACCATATAGTCCGGCAACTTGGTGCTTAAAAAAGCCTGCACAACTGTCTTATCAAATGCGTTTGGTGACACTACGTAGGCGGCCAGCCGCTTGTTGCCTGTAGCGTCATCCTTTGCCAATACTACCGCCTGGCTCACCAGGCCGCTTTGGTTCAGCACGCTTTCTATCTCTCCCAACTCGATACGGTAGCCGCGGATCTTTACCTGGTCGTCGATGCGGCCCAGGTATTCGATGTTGCCATCCGCCAGCCAGCGTCCCAGGTCGCCCGTTTTATACAATCTTGCATTAGGGTCATCGCTGAACGGGTCTTTTACAAACTTTTCCGCTGTCAGCTCCGGCCGGTTCAGGTAACCACGCGCCAGTCCTGCTCCCCCTATGCATATTTCGCCAGCCACGCCGATCGGGCTCAACCGATCATCCCTATTTACGATATAGACTTGCGTATTGGAGATTGGTTTACCGATCAAAACCGGCTTGCCGTTTTCCAGCCTGTAAAACGTACTGTATGTAGTGTCCTCGGTGGGTCCATATAAATTCCTGACCTCGGCTTTTTTAGTATCTAATCCTGCAAGCACTTGTAAAGGGATAGGCTCGCCAGCCATATTAATTACGCTTGCCTTATCCAGATCGATCTTTTCGTTTAACAAACTTTCTACTACCGAGGGCACTGTGTTAATTAAAACGGACGAATCTTTAGCTAGGTGTTCCGGTATAGCCAAACCACTTTCGAGGATCCTGACCGGTTTTCCGATGCTTAGCGGGTAAAATAGCTCGAATACCGACAGATCGAAACAAATGGATGTGGTTGCGTAAACGATATCGAATTTGCTGTTTAAAAATTCATCCTGACACCAAGCGATAAATGACGCGGCGTTTCGATGGTCGATCATTACCCCTTTGGGTTTGCCTGTAGAACCTGAAGTATAGATCATATAAGCCAACTGATCATGCCTTATCGCTATTTCAGGGTTACCTGTATGTTCCTTTGCGATCAGTTCAGCGTCGCCATCGATTGTTAAAATTTTTATGTTGCTTTTATCTAATTTCTCCCGGCTTTTCCTGCTGCTTATCATCAGATTTGCAGCTGAATCTTCAAGCATAAAGTTAATACGCTCCTGCGGATATTCCGGATCTATAGGCACATAAGCGCCGCCGGCTTTCAATAT
The DNA here is from genome assembly GCA_964657275.1 of uncultured Mucilaginibacter sp. Classification (GTDB taxonomy): domain Bacteria; phylum Bacteroidota; class Bacteroidia; order Sphingobacteriales; family Sphingobacteriaceae; genus Mucilaginibacter. The sequence goes on from CAZZUU010000184.1 coordinate 1,933, forward strand.
ACCCAGTATAGCTATAACCATTTCGAGGCTGCGCTCAATGCAAACAGGCACCAGTGTTTCCGCTTTTACGCCTTGTTTTATCAGGTAATGTGCCAGCTGATTTGCCTTCGCGTTAAGCTGCAAATAAGTTAACTGCTGTTGTTCGAATACCAAGGCTGTTTTTTCCGGGTTTTTCACAGCTTGCTCCTCAAACATGGTTATTATATCCTTATTTTGAAGATAAGCTTTAGCCGTATCGTTGAAACCACGTAATACCTGTTCTTCCTTCGAACCCAGCATTTTTAGACTGCTTACCGGTAATTCTGCAGAAGCAACCACGGTGCCAAGTAAATTCAAATAGTGGCCGATCATGCGATCTACGGTTTCTTCGCGATACAAATCTGTGCTGTATTCTACAGTTCCCTGTATACCTGCTTCGGTTTCACTCATTAAAAACGCAATGTCAAATTTTGCCGTGGTTTCCTGCCTGGTTATCGCGGTTAAGCTAAGCCCGCCCAGCTTTAGTTCCGGTACCTCGGGCGTATTTTGCAGGCTGAACATTACCTGGAACAACGGACTACGGCTCAGATCTCGTGTTTTCACCACCGCATCAACCACTTTTTCAAATGGCACCTCCTGGTTGCTATAGGCTTCCAGTGTTGTAGCTTTTACCTGTTCGAGCAATATATTAAAAGGCATACTTCCGCTCACATGACTACGAAGCGCCAGGGTATTGATAAAAAAGCCTATCAGGCCTTCCAAATCCTGCTGATTTCTTCCTGCTATTGGTGTGCCTACGCAGATATCGTCCTGTCCGCTGTAGCGGGATAACAATATTTTAAATACCGATAGTAAGGTTATGTATAACGTAGCTCCGTGTGCCTGGCTCAATGCCTGTAACTGCGCTGATAGCTTTCTATCTATCTGGAAACTGTGTGTCGCCCCCTTTGAACTTTGGATCGCAGGACGGCTAAAATCTGTTGGCAGTTGCAAAGGCGACACACCACCTAGTTTTTCCTTCCAATAAGCAAGCTTATTTTCAAGGAATTCGCCCCGTATATATTCCCGTTGCCAGATCGAATAATCAGCGTATTGAACAGGCAATAACATCAGCCTGGCTTCCTTACCAGCCGTGTAAGCCTCATAAATAGCTGCAACTTCTTTAACTAATATTGACGTCGACCAGCCGTCTGAGGCGATGTGATGCATCGTAACTACCAGCAAGTGTTCGTCGCTATCAACTTTTATCAAATTGGCACGCAGCATGTAATCCGCAGCCAAATTAAACGGCTTGCTGATAAGTTCCGTTAAGTAACCGGGTAAACCTGTTTCATCGATTTTAGTTTCAGTAAGTGCCAGCGTCCAATTGTCTACAGCCATAATTTGCTGATAGCCCTGCCCTTCTTTATCTTTCCGAATTACCGTGCGCAACACCTCGTGGCGATTAATAATTGTACGAAGCGTATGCGTTAACGCATCTTTATCTAATTTTCCTTTTAATTTTAATACCGCAGGTATGTGGTACTGAACACTGCCTTCCAATTGATCAATAAACCACAAACGTTCCTGGCTGAATGATAGGGGTATATGTTCGGGGCGGGGGTATACCGGCTTAATCGGCGGAAACAGCAAACCTTTATTTTGAACGTCGAGGTATGCACTCAACAGCGCTACGGTTGGATAATTGAATACCTCCTTTATGGCTACTTCAATTTCCAGTTGTTTTCGAATAGCCGACACCAGGCGCGTCGCCAACAGCGAATGGCCGCCGAGATCAAAAAAATTGTCGTGAATACCAATACGTTCAACGTTCAGCAGTTCCTGCCATACCGTAACCAGCCGTTGCTCCATTACCGTAGAAGCCGGTTGATAGTTGAGCGTATTGCGAAGGATCACATCTTCGCGACTGCCTAAAAAGCGACGGTCGACCTTTCCATTATTGGTTAAAGGCAGTTGTTTCACTGCAAGAAAATCCTGCGGAACCATATATTCCGGCAAACGCTGTTGTAAGAAAGCCCGGATGTCTTTTTTAAGTGTAGTGCTGATTTCGTTAAATAACGGAATGTTGGCGCAAGCTTCATTCTGACCGGAATTATCTTCCGCATAAACGTTTTTTACAAAGCTTGTGCTGCCATTGCTTTCCAATAAAATATTTACCTTAAAAATATCTTCGTCCAATAAGAGACGATACCTATAGCCGTTGGCCTCAGCAACGCTTAGCATGTTCCTTAAAACTAACGTTTCTTTATCTTCGATTTCAATAAGCTCCGAAAGAGCGCTGATGTTATCTGCTGTCTTTTGCTGAAGAGCGGCATTTAAAATTTTCTCTTTCCACAATCTTGGGTTGGGAGCGTCTTTTATAGCAATTACTTCTTTACTATTGTTTAACCTGTCGATTACATTTTGTGCATTAACGTGCGACCAAGCCTCCCATTCCGGATTAAGTTCGGGCTTGCTGATCCCCACATAAATAGTAACACTGTAACGATAAAGCGTTAATTCATTTATATAATCTCCTTGTTTCCATTCGATATTGATATGGGTAATTTGAGAATGTTTCGATTTTAGCCTGTAAAAATATTCCGGTGATAAACACAATTCTTCCTCTTTTAATACCTCCTGCTCCACTGCCCAATTCAACTCCTGTATGTCAGCGGTCGATTGTAATTTTTGCATCTGCAGCCGCGTTTTAAAACTGGCCAGCAAACGATTATCCCTTACGTCACCAAGTATAACACGGCCTTTTCCGTTTAATAACGATATGCTTTTGCCGATAACATCATCCATATAGCCCTCGCCGGGGAAATATTGAACCATTGAGTTAAGCAGTATCGTGTCCACTTGTTCGCCTTCGGGCAGGCTTATTTCATGAGCGGGACTTACCCATAATTCAACAGGGCCGTAATTTTTCAAACTCTTGTTTATCCGCGCTGTAATCTGGTTGATTGACGACCTTGATAAATCTGCACCCAAATATTTTTCAACTTTGCCGGCCAACTGGTAAAAGATCAACCCTGTTCCGCAACCAATTTCCAAGACACGCCCAGGCTCTTCCGACAACACAAGACTCACCGTATCATCAAGCCACATACGCATCTGCTCAGCAGACATAGGCAACCCGGTAAAACTGTCGTTCCAGCCGATTATATTGAATTCCTCATCTACACCTGCTACATCTTCCGTTTGCCCGTATTCTATTTCGTAAAGTTCTTTCCAGGTAGCTACCTGCTTAAGATAAAGCTCATGTTCTTCGTTTTTAACTGTTTGCCAGTCGGGCACGTAATAACTTAATAGTCTTTTATCTCCGCGGCTGTCTTTTTTTGCTAAAACCACCGCCTGGTTTACCTCTCCGCATTGGTTAATTACGCTTTCTATTTCACCCAGCTCAATACGATACCCGCGTACTTTTACCTGGTCGTCAACACGGCCTATGTATTCTATGTTTCCATCAGGCAACCAGCGACCTAAGTCGCCTGTTTTGTATATCCGTTCTCCTTTATCTTTACTGAAAGGATTGCTGATAAACTTTTCTGCTGTCAATTCGGGCAGATTTAAATATCCGCGCGAAAGGCCCTCGCCGCCTATACATATTTGCCCAACAACGCCGATGGCAACCAACTCGTTTTTGTCATCAAGTATGTATAATTGGGTATTATCTATTGGTTTGCCTATAGAAATGCTCTTTTTTATATTTTCATAGTCGGCAACAGGATAGAAACTATAGGTACTACATCCCACTGTCGCTTCAGTTGGGCCATACTCGTTAACTATCTCTATATCAATGCCATCTTCAATCATAGCGCTGAAATGTCCGACATGTAAGGCCTCGCCGCCTATAACCAGTTTCTGCGTTAGTATTCTGCCATTTTTATCCCTGAGTTTTGGATGTATTAACTCAAGATGTGCGGGGGTAATTTTTATAAAATCATAGGGGGCATACTTTGTTAGGTTGGGATCATCAAAAATATCAACCGAATTCTTTGAGCTGATCACCACCGTTTTGCCTGCCAAAATTGGCATGAAAATCGCCGTTAAAGATGCGTCGAAGGTATAAGACAAGTGTATAAAACTTCCTGTATTGCTACTTTCGTTATTGATATACGCGGTTTTGCTATTGAGTAAATAACTCATCAAACTGCCGTGTTCTATCATTACCCCTTTAGGTTTGCCGGTTGAACCGGAGGTGTAAATGATATAAGCCAGGTTACCCGGTTTAATGGCAGTTTTAGGGTTATCTTTTGGCTGTTCGTTAATAGCAGATTTTTTTTTGCTTAGCGCGATAATATCCAAATCTGCGGAAGCCTGCAATAACTTTTCGTTAAGATTTTCAGTACTTAAAACGATAGTCGCTGCCGTATCATCCAGCATATATTTTATGCGATCAATGGGATATGCCGGGTCTATTGGTACATACGCCGCCCCGGCCTTTAAAACTCCCAATACGCCAACCATCATTTCTATACTGCGATCGATACAGATCGGGATGAGTGTTTCGGGTTTTATCCCTTTGTTCTGTAAATAATGTGCGATCTGATTGGCGCGCTCATTAAGCTCTTTAAATGTTAATCGCTCTTTTTCAAAAACGATAGCCACAGCATCCGGATTTTTTGCTACCTGCTGTTCGAATAATCCGATAACATTTTTGTCTTTTCGATGACCGGACTTTGTATCATTAAATTCCTCCAGTAAAGTAGTTTCCTCAGCCCGAGTTAACATTGCCAACTCGCCGGTTTGCTTTGCGGGATTTGAAATAACGGAGTACAACAATTTTTTATAATGCTGCATCATTCGGTCGATGGTGTCTGGTTTAAACAGATCTGTATCGTACTCCACTTCCAGCTCTAATTCATCCTCTATTTCGGTGAGCGTAAAAGTCAGGTCGAACCTCGATGTCAAATGTTCAAAATTATAGGGCGAAACATCAACAGATCCTAAACTCAATTCAGGAATGTCGGGGGTATTTTGCACCATAAACATCACCTGGAACAATGGGTTGCGGCTCAGGTCACGTTCTTTTACTATCGCGTCAACCACTTTTTCAAAAGGCACCGCCTGGTGTTCGTAAGCCTCTATCGTGGTCGTTTTTACCGATTGCAGGAACGTTGTAAAAGGGATATCGCCGCTTACCGTGCTTCTCAACGCCAGCGTATTAACAAAAAACCCAATAAGTTCCTCAATCTCCTGCTGTTGACGTCCCGCTATGCCGCTTCCCACGCAGATGTCTTCCTGTCCGCTGTAGCGGTATAATAATACCTTAAACGTCGCCAGCAAGGTCATATACAGCGTAACCTCCTGCGATTTACTCAAGGCGGACAAGTGCGCTTTTAGCGCCCTGTCAAGCCTGAAGGTTTTCAAGGCTCCGCGCATCTTTTGAACCGCCGGACGAACAAAATTCAGCGGTAACTCTAAAGCTGCGACGCCGCGTAATTTATGTTGCCAGTAGCTTAGTGCCTGGTTTAAAATCTCGTCCTGCAGCCATGACCGCTGCCAGATTGCATAGTCTGCGTACTGCAATGCTAAAGGTTCAAGCGTTGTTGATCGTCCCTCCGCTTTGGCATTGTATAGTTCAACCAACTCCTTTACCAATACCGACAATGACCAGCCGTCAGATGCAATATGATGGATAACAACAACCAAAATATGCTCAGACGAGGCCAAATTGATGAGGTGTGCGCGAAGCATATAATCTTTACGCAAATCAAACGGCGCATTTACTAACTGCTTTATATAAGCTTGAAGTGATTCAGTATCATTTTGATATTTTGCGCCATCGATCACAGCTGATTGCCATGCGGCCACGCTCATCAAAACCTGGTACGGACGGCCGTCTGTTTCGGAATAAACGGTCCTTAATACTTCATGCCTGTCAACAATATTTTTAAAAGCATACATTAGCGCTTCCTGATTCACGGCGCCTTTTAACATTAACACGGCCGGTACATGATATTGAATACTGCCCTCAAGGCTATCTATAAACCACAAACGTTCCTGGCTGAATGATAATGGGACATATTCAGGGCGGGGATCAGCAACCCCAATCGCCGGGATCACTGATTCCGCGTTTTTATTAGTTTGATTG
>CAZZUU010000185.1:0-7913 GCA_964657275.1 uncultured Mucilaginibacter sp.
GTAGTTTTTGGGGCGGCCATGGTGGTTACTTTTACCACGGCGGTTTCTTCGGCAGCTTATACGGACCGAGATTAGGCTTCAGCGTTGGATTTTTACCCTATGGCTATTACCCTTTTTATTGGGGAGACGCGCAATATTATTACAGTAACGGGTTCTATTATCAATATGATAATAACCAATATACTGTGGTGGAACCACCTCTTGGTGCAGAAGTTTCAACTCTGCCTGCAAACGCACAGGCCATCACTATCAACGGACAACAATATTATGAGTTGAACGGTGTTTACTACCAGGCGGTAACAAAAGATGACGGAACACTTGCTTACGTAATTGCCGGTAAAGATGGTCAGTTGAATACCGATAATGGTGGAAACAACGGCAGCCCCAACGGCAACGTTAATAATGCACCTGCACCGCAAATTGGTGATGTGTATGACCAGCTTCCGCAGGATAGCAAAACCATCAGGATAAACGGGCAGACTTTCTATGTGTCTCCTGATGATTATTATTATCAGCAAACACGCGATACTAATGGCAACAAGGCGTATAAAGTAGTTGGCACACCATCGGATGAACCTGATAGTCAGAACCAATAAAATAATTAAACTCAGAAAAAGAGGTGAAGGCGGTTAGCTTTCGCCTCTTTTTTATTTGGGTGATATTAAATATTAGAAGTACCGTAAAACATGTCACGGTCTTATTGCTTTATTCAAGGTCAATCACCTTCACCCCATGTTCAAGTTATTAATGCCGATACGTTACTTATTGCTGTTATGCGTTTTCTTACTAATTAGTTCAAGGTCTGCCAATGCGTATTCCGTACTTACCCACGAAGCGATCATTGATGCAAGCTGGGCGAAAAACATCCTTCCTTTACTAAAATCCAAGTACCCCTTGGCTACTGATGATGATCTAAAAAAAGCCCATGCGTACGCGTATGGCGGCTGTTTGATTGCAGACATGGGTTATTTTCCGTTTGGTAGCGTTTATTTTACTAATCTGGCTCATTATGTACGCAGCGGCGACTTCGTAGAGTCGTTGTTATCTGAAGCTCAAAATCTCAACGAATATGCATTCGCACTTGGTTCACTGTGCCATTATATGGCTGACAAATATGGGCATTCCATTGCAACGAATCATGTTGTACCGCTAACTTATCCCGCTGATGAAAAAAAGTTTGGCTCTGTGGTAACATATGAAGAAGATCACATTGCACATAGTCGTGTTGAAATATCATTTGATGTGTTACAAACCGCGCGAGGTAATTATGCTACACCGGCCTATCACGATTTTATTGGATTTGAAGTAGCCCGCCCCGTTTTGGAAAGGGCCTTTTTGAAAACATACGGGCAGGATATCAATGATATTTTTGGCGATCTCGACCTTGCTATCGGTACCTTTCGCTGGTCTGTAAAAAGTTTGTTGCCTACTATTACGCGAACCGCCTGGGTTTTAAAAAAGAATGACATTAAAAAACTCAATCCCAGCGCGAACAGCCGCAGTTTTCATTTCAAAATGAAGAAGAAGGCGTATTATGCCGAGTTTGGCGGCCAAAGAAAAAAACCCGGATTTAAAGCACAGGTTTTATCGTTTCTTGTAAGGATATTACCAAAAGTAGGGCCGTTAAAGGCGTTAAAATTTAAAGACGTAGGACCCGCCGGAGAAAAACTTTTCATAAGTAGTTTTGACACGGTATTAGTGCACTATCACGATGCGCTGGCCGTACTTTACGATAAAAAGGAGCAATTGCAGGATGTTGACTACGATACAGGCGAGCCGACAGAACCCGGCGAATATCACCTGGCGGATAAAACCTATGATGACCTTTTGATTAAGTTGGATGAGAATAAGTTTAAGGATCTTACTTCATCATTAAAGAAAAATATTCTAAGTTACTATAGCAAAGCCGACACGGCTCAGTTTGCGTTATCCTATCCTAAAGATTGGGGTAAAACGTCTGCCGCCCTCCGCAATATAAAAACAGCCGTTCCGGTTAGGCTCGACAGTTTAAAGAACGCAAAAGGCTTATATTATAAACTTAACGAACCTGCATTACAAACAACAGGAAATAAATAAGAAAAGCGCTACAAACGGAAAGTTGGCAGGTTGTGAACTTCGCAGGCAGCTAATCGTTTTCCAAAAAATACTTCAATTTCTCAGCCAAAGCGCCAACAAACGGTTCGTTGAGTATATCCCGCCGATTCTCATGATCCCCGGGAATATCAAATGTTCGAATGCCCTGTTTAACGAAATCTTTCCAGCCTAAGTATGGATCGTTGTAAATACCCGGCGAACGGAAGACCACCATCGAGCCCTGGTAAGGTTTCGGCTCATATCTAGATTGCAATAAAAACAAGGATTGATTAACAGATATCTTTGCAATGAACAATGGTATACGCCGCCTGATAAATAAACAGGCCCTTGATGTCCCCTTAACAATTCGGAAGCCGATTGGAAAAAGAGAGCCCCTGAGAAATTCCCTTTTAAATTCATTTGAAATATAAGGCAATTTTTTTTGGATCGGTAATTTAATCACGCTCCTCAAATGAACTAACAACGGTTTAGTGAGCGTTACCTGTTCGGGATACGTGGGTGATATGCCGTTAAAATTGGCTAACAGCGCAACTTTTTCTCCGTTTTGTATTAATTGTTGAGCCATTTCAAAAACAACTCTGGACCCCAGGCAGTAGCCGGCCAGGTAATAAGGTCCTTCAGCCTGAATTTTGCGAATCTCATTTAGGTAATATTCAGCCATTTGTTCCATTTGAGTTGACGGGAGTTCTGTTCCTGTTATACCTTTTGCCTGTATCCCATAAAATGGCTGATCGGAGCCTAGCCTTTTCGAAAGGCTCTCATAAAAAAGTATATCACCAAGTCCTGCGTGTACACCGAATATCGGAGTTTTTGTTCCATTGGGCTGAATTGCCACCAAAGACGAGGAAAACGATACGCTGGCAGCTGTTTCTCTTAACGACTCTGCCAGTAACGAAATAGTGCGCGCCCGGAATATGGCTGCCAGCGGAAATGTTTTGTTAAACTTCCTTTTTATTTTTGCAAACAACAGAACAGCCAGAATAGAATTCCCGCCAAGTTCAAAAAAATCATCTTCTATCCCTATTTTATCAACCTTCAATACTTCCTGCCAAATTGAAACCAATTCAATCTGTACCTCTGTACGCGCGCCAACATATTTTTTAGCTATTACTTCTAAACTTAAACCCTCTAATATCTTTTTATCTGCTTTCCCGTTTTTTGTTACAGGGATATTTTCGAGTTCAATCCAGGCAACCGGAATCATGTATTCGGGCAAACTTTTTCTTAATAATAAAGTAAGCATTTCTTTATTAAATTTTTGAGTAGGCACAACGTAGCCAACCAGTCGTTTATTACCATTTTTGTCGGCAATCGCCAGCACTACGGCCTGTTTCACCAAATCGCTTTTCAGCAAAGCACCCTCTATTTCGCCCAGTTCGATGCGGTGTCCAAGTATTTTAACCTGCTCATCGGCACGGCCTAAATACTCTATATTCCCATCAGGAAGCCATTTAACTTTATCCCCGGTTCTGTACATTCTATCTGTGGAATCTTCAGAAAACAGGTTACGGATAAACTTCTCGGCGGTTAAACCCGGCTGTTTCAAATAACCGCGTGCAACGCCGTCGCCAGCTACGTATAATTCCCCCTCGATACCAATTGGCGTTAACTGAAAATTTTCGTCGAGAACGTACAGCTGTGCATTGGAAAACGGTTTCCCTATCGGAACGCTTCTGTAGGATTTAGCAATATTGACGTGGTAAATACATTTTCCTATGGTTATCTCTGTAGGGCCATAATGATTATATACATTCCCGCTATAATTTAAATTCTTTAAATAGTTCAGAACACCCAAATGGAAAGCCTCTCCGCCAAAAATCATCACTTTCTTTGAAAGCACGATGCTTTGTAAGTTGGCGTATGACAACCATAATGAGGGTACTATCTTAATGCAATCAATGATATTATTATCAAGGTAGGCCTTTATTTTTTCGCTGCTCAGGATAGCTTCTTCCGATAAAACATGCAGGCAGGAACCAAGTATAAACGAGGAGTGTATCATGGAATGCCCGGCATCGAAAACCAACGGCGAAAAAAGCGCGAATGATTCGCAATCATTTAATCCGGCACTTTCTATTACGCCAAAGCAGTGATCAATAAGAGACCGATGCTCTATCATCACCCCTTTTGGTTTTCCGGTTGAACCTGATGTGTAAATAACATAGGCCAGGTTACGGGCTGAAACCTTAACATCCGGGTTATTTATTGGCTGATTTGAGATTGCCGTTCCTGTGGATCCTAACTCAACAGATTCGATATTAGGGAACGCAGATAACAGCGGTTTGCTTTCTATGTTACAAATAACAACGGTTGCGTTGGTATCTTCAAGCATGTAGGCTATCCTTTCCGCCGGATAATTGGGATCAATAGGTACGTAGGCTGCGCCTGCTTTTAATATACCCCACATCCCGATTATCATTTCGAGCGACCTGCCTATTAAAAGTGGCACAAGTGTTTCTGCACCAACCCCCAGGCTACCCAAATAATGAGCGACCTGATTTGCGCGATCATTTAGCTCCGCATAAGTTAAAGATTGGTTTTCAAATACTAAAGCTGGCTTATTGGGTATGTCATTTACGTTTTTCTCAAACAATTCAAAAATACATTGATCGCCAGGATAATCAACTTTCGAAATATTCCAGCCATTCGTTAGCCGGAAACGTTCTGCCATTGTAAGCAAAGGCAACTCACCTAATGTTTGTTCGGCATTATCAATAATAGCATCCAATAAAACTTCAAAGTGGCTGGCCAAACGCTGAATAGTTTGCGGTTCAAATAAGGCTGCATTATAGGTTAGAGCGCATTTCAAACCTTCGTTCGTTTCCTGGGCATATAAAGCCAGTTCAATAGTGCTTCTTGAATTTTCCGGTACACACACATTTGAAACCCAATCGTCAAATTTATTATTGCCGAGCCAGGTATCGCTAAATGAAAATACCACATTGTACAGACCTTTATAGTTATGGCCAAGTTCCCCCCTCACAGCGGCCTCCAGTTTTTCGAAGGATACGGCCCTGTATTTATTTCCAATTAAAACAACCTGGTGAACGCGTCTTACAAGTTCGTTAAAGTTCGTATCGGCGGTTAAGCTTGTCTGGAAAACCTTCGTATTATTCCTGATGTCCACCAATTCGCCACCTTCGTTAAATAGGTTTTCAATCGTGGGAACACCGATTATTATATTTTCCTGTTTGGTATACCTAAATAAAAGCGTGTTGTAAACAGCGAGCAATGTTGAAAAAAGGCTGGTGCCATATTGCCTGCTTACGTGCTTTATAGCCTGTAGCTTATCAGGCGATAACGAAAAAGAAAAATGATCTATTTGAGCCGCGGTTACTGACGAACGCGGAAAATCGGCAGGAATTTCTAAAAGTGCGCTGCTATCAAGCTGCTCTTTCCAAAATAAAATCGGATTTACGACCTCTACTTTATCATTGGCAAAAGCGGTTTGTTTTGAGGGGCTCATCATAATAAATTATTAATCTCAAAATGCATGGCCTTCCGTAAATCATAGTCAACATAACAATAATAACAGGCTATAATTTTTTCAGCTTTAACAGGATTATTAGGTTTTAATACGCAATCTGTAACGAAAATAATACAAGTATAAATTGCAATTCTGATTATAACTTGGAGTAATGAAAAAAGCAAAAGCTATTGAAAATGTGATAGTTAACCAGATTTTAAAAAAAAGACAACCTTCTCAATAATAGTTACCAGATAAAAACATCGGTGCGCAAGGGAGATGCGTTTGCTTTATTTATAAAGCCTTTTTGACGCATGGCGGAGAGCAGCGCACTTCAAGATATGCAGCTTAAATGATTTATTATCATTAAGTTAATAGAATATATTATTGGCCAGTTTTTTTTAACCATCCGTTGGCATCCAGCCAGTTTTTGCAGCGTTCCATCCAATCGTCGTTGGTAGTAGTGTTATTGAGGCCAAAGCCGTGGCCGCCGCCCTGGTAAAGATGCATTTCGGCCGGAACCTTGTTTTTTATTAAAGCCTGGTAAAAGGCGAGGCTGCCCCTGATTAAACCGTCATTAGATGCCTGAATAATAAAAGTTGGCGGCGTTTCAGGAGTTACCTGTGTTTCGGTTGAAAAACTGGTTAATAGCTCGGCACTTGCATTTTTACCCAGCAAATTATCCATCGATCCTTTTTTACTAATGGTGGTATCCGCGGTAATTTGCGGATAGCCCAATATTAAAAAATCGGGCTTTACAGAAAGGTTAAGTGGATTGGTCACCAATACATTTTTAAAATGCGTTGCAAGTGTTGAAGCCAAATGGCCTCCGGCAGAAAACCCCATAATCCCAACTCTATTTATGGCTATACGCCATTCTTTTGCGTTGGAGCGTACAAGCAACATAGCTTGCTGAGCGTCCTGCAAGGGACCAATAGAAGTATTTTCCATAATGCGATCGCTTGGGAGGCGATATTTTAATACAAACGCAGCTACTCCCATTTCATTAAATCTTTTGGCTACATCGGTTCCCTCATGTTTGTAGGCGTTTACCCAATATCCCCCACCCGGACATATAATAACAGCCGTTCCGTTAGCCTTATCTGCAGGCGGTAAAAAAATGGTGAGCGTTGGAACAGATATTTTACTGATGATCACCCTGCCCTCTTTATCGGCACCAACGGTTTCTTCGTTGGCTGCGATTTTGCTGTTGGGTATAGCGCCTGTGTACAGCGGGATAATTTGCTGGCCAAAAAGTTTTACAGAGAAAAAAGCAAGACTGACAAACAGCAGAAATTTAATTTTCATGATGGGAGGTATGCGGGATAATAATTGGTAAAATATTGGTTGTCAATTTCCATCTAATTTTACACTTTACCAAATCTGTAACGAATACATTACCACCATGGCTCTTAATCCGTTCAATTAGCGGCACTTTAAAATCTTTAATCAATTTTCATCGATCTTCCCTATATTGCGGCAACCAAATTATTAAATGTGTTTATTTTATGAGATTAAAAAAAATGCTGTGCTTATTGTTTTTACCGGTTTCATCTATGGTAATCGCACAAACACCACACCTATCCGACCCGCAGGCTACAAAAGAAACTCAAAATCTTTATAAGAATTTGAATAAGTTGTCAAAAGACGCTTATCTCGTTGGCCACCAGGACGCGTTAGCTTACGGAGTTAACTGGAAGTATGAAGATGGCAGAAGTGATATAAAAGATTTAACAGGCGATCAGCCCGGGTTGATCGGGTTGGAGCTGAGCCATATCGAAGACGATGCGGCAGTGAATATAGACACGGTGCCCTTTGATAAAATTAAGCAATATGCCCGCGAAAGCTATGCTAGAGGGGCTGCTATTACCATAAGCTGGCATGGGGCAAACCCTATGACCGGAAAAACGGCGTGGGACCCTGAGCCTGGTACGGTTGCCTCTATTTTGCCGGGCGGCGCCAAACACGACGTTTTTGTATCGCAGCTGGATAAGGTGGCTGCCTTTCTATCTAGCCTTAAAGGCAGCCATGGAGAAGCTATACCTATAATTTACCGCCCTTTTCATGAACTCACCGGTGGTTGGTTTTGGTGGGGTGTAAAAGACGCTACACCTGATCAGTTTAAACAGCTCTACAGGTTCACGGTTAATTATTTGAGAAATGTTAAGCAACTGCACAATCTAATTATAGTATACAATACCGGCACTGAGTTTAATGATGATGCCAGTTACCTGGCAAGATATCCAGGCGACGATGTAGTGGATGTAGTGAGTTTTGATACCTATGAAGGTGGTACGGGTGAGAGAAACCAAAGCTTTGCGAAAGATTTAAGTACCCACCTTTCAATCATCGA
>CAZZUU010000186.1:0-7879 GCA_964657275.1 uncultured Mucilaginibacter sp.
GAAATCGGACATCCGAAATCCGACATCAACTCAGCTTTACTTCCTTTAATAATTCTTTAACCAGTTCGTCCTGTTTTTTCTGATCTTCAAATTGCTTGCGCAAAACTTTTTCGGCGATCTCCAACGAAAGTGTAGCAACCTGGTTTTTTACGTCAGCTATAGCTATTAATTTCTGGTTGTTAATTTCGGTGCGGGCTTTGTCGATCATTTTTGCGCCTTCTTTTTGCGCGGCATCTTTTGCTTCGTTGATGATCTGATTTTTTACTTTTGTTGCTTCTGATAAGATAGCATCACGCTCCGCACGGGCCTGTTTAAGCAATGCTTCATTTTCGTTTGTTAAACGTGCCATTTCTTCCCTTACTGCATCTGCCTTTAACAGTGCCGATTCGATAGAATTTTCACGTTCTGTAACCGCTTGCAGGATTGGTTTCCAGGCAAATTTCCTCAAAATATAAAGGAGGATCAAAAACGTTATTGCGGTCCAAAGGATTAAACCGGGATTGGGGCTTACTAAGTCCATTATTATTGCTTGTTATATTTCTTATACTTTATAAACATGTTTTAAAACAAGCCCGGCGCCAATCGCTCCGGGCTGTTTTTTTCTCGAACCTGCGATTACAGCAGGGCAACTACCACGGCAAACAAAGCAACACCTTCAACAAGGGCTGCAGCGATGATCATGTTAGTTTGAATTTTAGAGATTGCTTCGGGCTGGCGTGCAATAGCTTCAACAGCTTTACCACCAATCTGGCCGATGCCGATACCGGCACCGATAGCGGCTAAGCCTGCTCCCATAGGGCCATACTGACTTGTCATTGTTTATTAATTTAAGTGTATATATATAGATAATTAATTTTAAATCACTTCCTGGTGGGCTTCATCATGATGGTCCTGAACAGCCATGCCGATAAACAGCGCCGACAATATGGTGAACACATAAGCCTGCAGGAAAACCACCAGGACTTCAATTACATCGATGAACAGCGCAAACCCAATCGAAATTGGTGCTATCCATAAGGTATTGAATATAAATATAAGCGAAATCAAACTGATGATTACGATATGGCCTGCAAGCATGTTTGCAAACAAACGGATCATCAAAGCGATTGGCTTAGAAAATATACCAACAATTTCCACGGGTATCATAATAGGGAATAACCACCATGGATTGGGCGAAAAAATGTGCTTCCAGTAATACTTGTTAGCGTTCAGGTTAATTACCAGGAATATAATAAATGCCAATGTAAAAGTAACCGCAATATTACCCGTGAGGTTATAACCGCCCGGAAAAAAGGGGATCATCCCAAAAAAGTTATTAATCAAAATAAAAAAGAAAACGGTAAGCAGCAACGGCATAAACCGTTCATGTTTCATGCCGATGTTAGGCCGGGCAACATCGTCTCTTATAAAAAGGATAATAGGCTCAACAAACGATTGTAAGCCTTTAGGTGCCATCCCAACACGTTTCTTATAAGCCGATGATGCATTGAGGAACACCACTATTAAAACAAGGCCCGAAAGCCACATACCGGCGACATTTTGGGTGATGGAGAAATCCCATACTTTTTTAGTAGCTGCATCATCAACATTACCTGCCGTGTCAACTGCTTTAACCTTGTCTTGTACTAGGCTATAGTTGTAATATTTGCCTTTATAAATATTGCCCTCGGGATTAAAATTTGCCGATGAAAATAACTCAAAGCCTTTATCGGTATAAAGAATAATGGGAAGCGGTATAACAACCTTTTCGCCAAATAAATGCCATTCGTGCTTATCAGCGATATGTTCCATCGCGGTTTTGCCTGCATCAAACTTTTCTTCTTTAACTCCTGCTGCCTTTTTCTGTGAAAAAACTTTTGTCGGAAATGCCCCCAGCGTTAAAAAAAACGCACAAATTAGCGTTATGTTAAAAATTTTTGATTTCAAAATCGAGCCGTTGTTCATTTAAATGAGGTTTTCTACCTTAATTTTTTGATGCGCAAGGTACGTAACAAAATATAAACTTCAAAGGCGGTGTTTAAGAAATATATGTAAAAAAAGTCGGCCACAAAAACGTACTTATCAACCTTATTTTTCTTCAAGAAAATCAATACAAAAATGAGGCAGGCTACTATTTTAACCGCAGTTGCGGCCATAAACGCCTCTGAAAAAAAATCTGGAAACATTTGCCGAATCACCAGGATAGAAACAATTACCAGCAGGGTTAAGGCTGTCAGAAAAGTGAAGATTAGCCAAAAATCGGGCGTTATCAGATCAGCGTGCGCATTGTTCTTTAACCAGTAGGGTGGGATGGCAATGATAAAGGAAAACCATAAAAAAAATAGGATGGCCTGGTATATTTTCATTTCGGGATTTTGAGTTTACCGGGTTATTTATCAGCCGGATAGTTTTAGCTTTTTTGGCAGATCAGGTTTTAACCGATCTTACAACAACGTACAAAGATATAAAAACACCGGTAAGTGAAAGGGCAGCCGTTACCCATTTGGTTGTGTGATGCGCGCTTTCGTCTATCTTATAGCCTGCAAATGTAAAAAGCCCGATTATCACGATCATCTGGAAACCTATGCCTGAAAATTTTGCCAGGCTGCTGCGCTCGCTGTCGCCGCTGTTATCGTCTTTTTGTACATCTTTGCCCATGTGCAAATTTATTAATCCTATTGCATAATTGTTAGTAAATTACAAGGCTTTTATAACCGGGGTAAAATTGGAGCAAGTTTCTATAATTTCTGCATTAAAACACGTTAAATTTCTGCTGCTTGCGCTGATAATTTTCATTGCAGGCTGCTCGCTTCAAAAGCAAAGCGGGTTTAACCGTAGCATGCAAAACCTTACTGCACATTATAATATTCTGTTTAATGCTAAAGAGATTCTAAGGCAAAAACAGGAAAGCTATGCCGCCGCCTTCGTTGACAACTACAACGATATACTAAGTGTTTACCCTGATACAACGCTAAAAACTGCCACGGCCGATAAAGATTTGGATGCCGCCACGGTTAAGGCAAACACCATCATTAACTTTAAAGAGCAAAGTAAATACCTTGGCGACGCCTACTTGGTTTTGGGTAAGGTAAATTACTTGAACGCTAATTATTTTAATGCCGTTGAGTTTTTTAGCTATGTAACGCGGTCGTTCCCCAAGCGGCTTGACCTACAGCAGGAAGCCTTGACCTGGAAAGCGCGGTCGCTGATGTATTTGGAGCAATTGCCGGAAGCAAAGCTGGTGATCGACTCGGCAGTGAAAACTATCAATCCAAAAAAGAGGCCGCCTGCTGATATCTTCGCAACTAAATTACAATACGACATTGATGAGCAGGACTACGCCGATGGCGAAGACATGGCTGAAAAAGCAGTAAAATGCAGCCGCGATAAAATGCAGCGGCTGCGCTGGACATTTATTTTAGCCCAGCTACAGGAGCTTAATCAAAAACAGGCCGGGGCAGTAAAAAATTACGACAAGATAATCAATAGCAATGCTTCATTCGAAATGGCATTTAATGCCAGCCTGAACCGTATACGTATTGAAGATACCCGAAATGGTGTTAAAATAAGCAGGATCGACGGGTTACGCGAATTATTGAAAAATCCGAATAATATTGATTTTAAAGACCAGATATATTACCAGATAGCCGAAATTCAACGAAAGGATAAGGATATCGACGGCGCGGTAAAAAACTACAAGCTATCGGTGCGGTACAGCACGAAAAATCAAAGTCAGAAAGGGCTATCGTACCTGCGGCTTGCCGAAATCAATTTTAAAACGAAAGCGGATTATTTAACCGCAAAAAAATATTACGACAGCACGCTAACCAGTCTGCCGGTAAATTATCCCGGCTATCAAAGCATAAAGAAATTAAGCAATAACCTCCAGTTACTGGCCGACCGGCTGCAAATCATCGTCCGTGAAGACACCTTGCAGGCCCTTGCAAGAATGGATGAAAAAACCCGCACGGAGGTGATCGACAAAATGGTTAGCGATAAAACTTTGCAGCAACAGGCATTGGCAGATGCCGCTGCAAATGCGAGCGCAAGCGCGTATACGCCCGGATCGCAGGTAGGTTCCAGCGGTGGCAACAGCACTTTTTATTTTTATAACACCAATGCCGTAAGCCAGGGATATTCGGATTTTAAGAAAAAATGGGGCAACAGGAAATTAGAGGACAACTGGCGGCGCAGCGACCGATCTAACAGCGATATTACCAATAACACCTCGCCCTCCATACAAGGCAATGACCCGGATGCACCGGTAGTTCAGGCGCAAGCCAATAAAGTTGCAAGTACCGCAGGAGGCTACCGACAGGAGCTTTTAAAAGGTTTGCCGCTTACGCCGGAGTTGGTTGCACAATCCAATACCCGTGTGTATAATGCTTATATCGATATCGCCAATTTTTACCGGGATATTTTGGGTGATAAAAAAGAGGCTATCGCAATTTTTGAACAAATTTTACAGCGTTTCCCGAACGATCCCAATAAACCGGCCATCTATTATAGCTTATACCGGCTTTACAGCGATATAGACCAGGCGAAAACAGATATGTATAAAAACATATTGTTGAAGAATTATCCTGATACGCCTTTCGCAAAAGTTATCTCCGATCCGGATTTTGCTAAAAAGCTGGATGACAAGGATGCGGCATTTGCCGAAGTCTACAATAAGGTGTTTGACCTTTATGAACACAAAAAATATAAGGAAGTTATTGCTGCGGTGCCAGACCTGATAAAGAAATATTCTGATAACAGGTTTGCAGCACAACTCTATTACCTGCGAACAATTGCAGAGGGCCACAGCGAAACGGTTACACCTTTTAGGGATAGTTTACAGTTAATACTTAAAAAATTCCCCAACGATCCGCTTATAGCGCCACTGATCACCCAACACTTAGCCTACATCGGTACAAATCAATCTGAATTATTGACACGTAAAGTGGTGTTGGCAGATGAAGACCCGCATGAAGTACCGTTTACGCTTACAAATTCGTTGAAGGAACAAACGGAATTCAGGCGCCCCGTTATACCCGGCGCCTTTATACAACCGGAGGTTGTAAAAACACCGGACGTGAAACAGCCCACGAAAATGCCACCTGCTACCGAACCTGCAAAAGTAGCGGTAACCAAGCCTGTTGTAAAAGCTGCAGATACAGCTAAATCTGTAGTAGCTAACCAGCCGGTTGCAAAAACGGATACGTCTAAAACTGCTGCGGTAAACCAGCCTATCGCAAAAACGGTTGATACAGTCAAGGCAGTTAGCCAACCTATGGCTAAAGTGCCCGATGCCGCCCCCTCTATTTTTTCGATGCGCGATAGCACTAATTACTATTTTGTGGTGAATGTAAGTACCACAACAACTAATTTGTCCTCTTCGCGTTTTGGCATAGGGCAATTTAACCGCGCAAATTACCAGGGTAATGGTATCAGGCACCAATTGACAGATGTTGGGCCGGATAACCAGTTGATCTATGTTGGCCGGTTCCTTACGCTGGCAGGCGTAAAAAAATATGCGGCGGCAATTATCCCCCTGATGCCGGATATTATGAAAGTGCCGAAGGATAAATACAGCTTTTTTATAATTACAAAGGAAAATCTGGATAAATTAGCAGACAAAAAAACTTTGGATAGCTATATAGATTACTATCAAAAAAATTATTTACCATGATCATTAAACTTGCGCCACAGGATATTAAACGATACAATTGGTATATATGGAAAACGCTTATCGGCGGTTTTTCGCTTTTTGTCCTGCTGTTACTGGTAACTTATTTGCAGTTGTTTGGCCCTTTGCCTTCGTTCCGCGACCTGGAAAATCCAAAAAGTAACCAGGCATCAGAAGTGCTGGCGGCAGATAAAACAGTTTTAGGCACTTATTATATTCAAAACAGGTCGAGCGTAAACTATTCGCAATTATCACCTAACGTAGTTAATGCTCTTGTTGCTACAGAAGACAGTCGTTTTTACGAGCACTCGGGTATCGATTTCAGGCGAGAGCTTACCATCCCGCTGTTAAACCTCATCGGCAAACAACAAGGGGGCAGTACCATCACACAGCAATTGGCCCGTAACCTTTTTACCGGCGAAAGAGCACACAATCCGTTTGTGCGTATCACGCAAAAACTAAAGGAATGGATCATTTCGATACAATTGGAGCGTCGCTATACAAAGCAGGAGCTGTTGACTATGTATTTGAATACCGTCGATTTCGGAGCATATAATACTTTTGGGATCAAGTCGGCAGCGCGCACCTATTTCAGTACCACCCCGGATAAGCTGACACCCGACCAGGCTGCCATGCTTATCGGTATGGTTAAGGGACCGGGATTTTATTCGCCTATCAGGCATCCCGACCGGGCATTGAGCCGCCGCAACCTGATATTGGGGTTGATGGAAAAGCAGAACTTTTTGAGCGAAGGACAACTGGAAGAATTTAAGCAAAAACAACTGGGCCTTGCTTTTAACCCGATAGATCATAACGACGGACTCGCCCCTTATTTTAGATCAGTACTTAAACGTGATGTTCAAAAGCTATTTAAAGATCAAAACATCACCAAGTCCGACGGTACACCTTATGACCTTGACCGGGATGGTTTAAAGATATATACCACTATTGATGCCACCATGCAGCAATATGCCGAGGAAGCGCAGCATGAGTATATGCGCACCCTGCAAGCTGAATTTAATGCACAATGGAAAGGGGTTAGCCGCTGGAAAACCATAAAAAACTTTAAGCTGCTGCTCGACCAGGGAATGATGCGCTCTGACCGCTACCGGGCTTTGCAACTGGAGGGAAAATCGGATGACGAGATACGGCAAAACTTTGACACGCCGGATAGCCTCGAGCTTTTTACCTGGAAGGGCGATATAGACACGGTAATGAAACCCATCGACTCTATTGTTTACAGCAAAATGATGCTGCGTAACGCCATGATGAGTATGGACCCTGCAACCGGTTATATAAAGGCCTGGGTAGGCGGTACAAACTTTGAGCATTTTAAATATGACCAGGTGAAGATCGGCACACGGCAGGTTGGCTCAACCGCCAAGCCGTTTACTTATGCTGTAGCGATTGAAAATGGATTTTCGCCATGTATGGAGGTAGACAATGTACCCGTTACTATAAAAGGTTACGGCCCCGATTGGACGCCGGGACTGTTCTCAACTGATCTGCTGCCGGGTGCAATTACGCTAAGAAAAGCGTTAGGATGGTCGCAGAACTATGTGGCTGCTTATGTGATGAACGAGGTTAAGCCCGAACCCGTAATGGAGCTGATAAAGAAGATGGGTATCACCAGCGATGTGCCGCCGTATCCTTCAATAGCGCTTGGATCATTTAACGCCTCGGTATTTGACATGACCGGCGCTTATTGTGTATTTGCTAATCATGGCACCTGGACAGAGCCAACCTATATATTGCATATCGAGGATAAGAACGGCAATGTGATCTATACCCACACACCTAAAATTGTGCAGGCCATGGATGCGCAAACCGCGTATGTAATGACTTACATGCTAAAAGGCGTAATTGAAGACGGCACCGGATCGCGGTTAAAATATAAATACGGTTTAAATAACCCTATAGGCGGCAAAACCGGCACCACGCAGGATAACTCCGACGGTTGGTTTATGGGCGTAACACCGCAACTGGTTACCGGCGTATGGACAGGTTGCGAAGACCGCGATATACATTTCCGGTCAACCCACACCGGCGAAGGCGCTAACTCTGCCCTGCCTGTTTTTGCCCTGTTTATGAAAAAGGTTTATGCCAATCCCTCGTTAGGCATTACTAAAAACATTGATTTCGACGCACCAAAAACAGGCCTCACCATCACGCTGGATTGCAATGCCTATAAACAGCAGCAGGGAACGGGAGAGGTGGATAAGAAGTTAGGAT
>CAZZUU010000187.1:0-7878 GCA_964657275.1 uncultured Mucilaginibacter sp.
CATGTGCGGGCAATCGTTACAGGCACAATTATTATTCGGCGGTGCAGGTATAAAAACCTTATCCGGGTTCTGTTTCTGCATCTGGTGAATTATCCCTGCTTCTGTTGCTACTATAAATTCTTTATCATTATGTTTTGATGCATAATTTAATATTCCTGTTGTTGAGCCAATATAATCAGCCATTTTCAATATAACATCCTCACATTCAGGGTGTGCGAGCAGTTTAGCCTCGGGATGTCTTTCCTTTAGTTTGGTGATCTTTTCTCTCGAAAAAATCTCATGAACCATACAGGCGCCATTCCATAAAACTAAATCCCTTCCTGTTTTCTTTGCTACATAGGCACCCAGGTTTTTATCCGGTCCAAAAATTATCTTTTGCTCTTTTGGTAAACTTTCTACTATCCCTATCGCATTGCTCGATGTGCAAACTATATCACTCATTGCCTTCAGCTCGGCGGTACAATTCACATAGGTGATAACCAAATGATCGGGGTAACTTTCTTTAAATTTCTTAAATAAATGTGGCGGACAACTATCTGCTAATGAGCAGCCCGCCTTCACGTCGGGTAATAAAACTTTCTTGGTTGGTGATAAAATCTTTGCTGTTTCGGCCATGAAATGCACGCCGGCGAAAACGATAATATCGGCATCCGTTTTTGCAGCTTCCTGCGATAATCCCAAACTGTCTCCAATATAATCTGCAATATCCTGGATATCAGCATCCTGGTAATAGTGCGCAAGTATAACCGCATTTTTTTCTTTCTTTAATTTTTCTATTTCTTCGAAAAGATCAAGGGTCGGGTCGATGTATTCGTCCACAAATCCCTTCAGGTTTATTTCTTCAAAAGTATCCATTTCAACAATTCAATTAATAACAATTACTTTTTATATATAAAATAAACTATTGTTATTGGTGTGTTAGTTATGTTTAAAAGTAGTTTGGTAAGTGGGGTGAAATAAATTTTCTAATAATTTATCAACAGATAAAGTAACTTTTTTATTACTTATAGTATTGACTTTTAGAATTATATGAGAAGCAAATTTAAATGTAAAAACTTATTTGTTGATATTTTATTACTTTCTAAAATGTTAGCTTTGGCACTTTACCGGCGCAAAAGTCGCTTAAAGTTTTAAAATATTTAAGGTAAAAAGCACAGTTATCCACTATTTAAAATGTTATTAGGTTTTTGTTTACACAAAATTAACATCTTTTATACCCCTTGTTAACATCAAAGATAATTTTACACATATCAGATATAAAATATGAGCAGAACTGTTGATTTTCTAGTTGTGGGATCAGGTATTGCAGGATTGAGTTTTGCCCTTAAGGCGGCAAAACATGGTAAAGTTCTGATAGTTACTAAATCAAATGAGGATGAGTCAAACACTAAGTATGCCCAAGGCGGCGTAGCAGTGGTTGTTGATAAAAAGGAAGATTCTTTTGAAAAGCATATTTCAGATACCCTAATCTCCGGTGACGGGCTTTGCGATCTCGAAGTTGTGGAGGCGGTGGTAAGGGAAGGTCCCGAAAGAATAAATGAAATTATTGACTACGGTACCAATTTTGACAAAACTAACGAGGGTTTCTATGACCTGGCAAAAGAAGGTGGCCACTCTGAATTCAGGGTATTACATTATAAGGATATCACCGGGTTTGAGATAGAAAGGGCTTTACTGGAGGAAATTCATACCAATCCCAATATAGAAATATTGACGCATTATTTTGCGGTTGACCTTATTACACAGCACCATTTAGGTGTATTTGTAGATAAATCGAGCACCGATATTACCTGTTATGGTATTTACGCTTTTAACAATCATACCCGTAACGTAGAAAAAATACTTTCAAAGGTTACGGTAATGGCATCAGGTGGTGCAGGGCATATTTATTCTATAACTACTAATCCAACCATTGCTACCGGTGATGGTGTTGCGATGGTTTACCGGGCTAAAGGGAAGGTGCGTAATATGGAGTTTATTCAATTCCATCCTACGGCATTATATAACCCTGGCGAATATCCTTCATTCTTAATTTCAGAAGCTGTACGCGGATTCGGCGGTGTATTAAAACGTACCAACGGCGAAGAGTTTATGCAGGAGTATGATGAACGAAAATCGCTCGCCCCGCGTGATATTACCGCAAGGGCTATAGACGCCGAAATAAAAAAATCGGGAGAGGACTTTGTTTACCTGGACGTAACGCATCGAAGTAAAAAAGATATACTGGCGCATTTTCCCAATATTTATGCTAAATGCTTAGAGATAGGCATAGATATGACCAGGGATATGATTCCCGTGGCACCAGCTTGTCATTATATGTGCGGCGGTGTTATGGTTGATCATGTCGGCAGATCGTCGCTGATGCGCTTATATGCCTGCGGAGAGTGTTCATCAACCGGCTTGCATGGTGCTAACCGCCTGGCATCAAATTCGTTGCTGGAGGCGCTGGTATTTGCACACAGGATATATGAAGATGCCATTGAGCAAGTAAAATATATTACGATACCGGATAATATCCCCGACTGGGATGAAAAAGGCGTACAGCTCTCCAACGAGGATATATTGGTTACCCACAACGTGCGCGAAATGCAAAAGCTGATGAATGACTATGTGGGTATTGTAAGATCTGATTTCAGGCTTGACCGGGCCATGCGCCGTTTGGGTTTATTACACGAGGAAACCGAAGATTTTTATAAAAAGACTAAACTATCGGTAAAGCTTTGCGAATTGAGGAATTTAATCCAGGTATCGTACCTGGTTGTAAAATCAGCCATGGCGCGCAAAGAAAGCAGGGGGTTACATTCTACTACCGATTATCCTTTTCATGCGGATGTGATTGAGGATACTGTGTTTTAGGTTATGACGGTTAAATCAAAAATATTTATTGACTATATTTTTTTGGTCATACTAGCGATATTTATTGGTATAGCTGTTTATAGCCATTTTGTAGATCATTTTTTTCTTTATTTTAGTAATTATTTGGCATTTTTCGCTTGGTCGTTAATTACTTTTTATAAAATTCTTCGGCCGAAAGGTGGGAGTTATTTTATTTTTTGGTTGTTATTACTTGGCGTTTTTGAAATTACAAACTTTAATATAGGAACCTCAGCAATTAATTACAAACAGGGTAGTGGTAATGTTATTTCTATCCATTTTGATGTGTTACTGTTTCCGGTATTCTTTATATACGGTATACTACGGAGGGATGTAGTATTAAACATAATTGTAGTTATTTTTCATGGAACTGAACTAGAGAAATCTGAAAAAGGAGATAAAATGGCAGCCTTCTACTACGAAAAATTTAGTAGTATGACACAAACCGAATTTGATGCAGCTTTTAAGATATTTGAGAGCTATCCCAGGGAAGCGCAAATAGCGTTAAATAAAATTAAATCAGAGAGAGGTTTATAAGTGAGCGGAAAACGGGATTCGAACCCGCGGCCTTCAGTTTGGGAAACTGATGCTCTACCAGCTGAGCTATTTCCGCTTAATTATCTTCAAACATAAATAAAATACCATTCAGTCGCCAATTATTTAAGGGCAATCATACAACAATCTTAAAAACGATTAAAAAACTGGATGGTTCTGTAATTTGAATCTTTATAAAACTTATGCTGGGCATAAGCTACATATAACTGATCTTCTACAGCCCTTAACGAAGTTACATTATAGGGAGCAGGGATAACTGCCTGCCAGGTAGTGTTTATAGAAGGATCGATATTGAGGAAGTTATTGGCATCAAGGTAGCCTGCAGCTTTTAATGCATTAAATATACTGGTTGAGCCCGTCGAGCTTATACCGGGCGCAATAGTGAACCTTAATGGATAAAGCGGCGTGGGATTGTTCAAATAGTACACACATGGTATCCCTCTGCCAGACAACGTGGCATAATTGGCTTGTGCTTCAATTTGCCGGCTTGGATCTTCGGTAATATCTTTTGCAGCCATGTTCCAAATTGTAGGAACAGATGTTAGCAGAAACACCTTTTGTATGCCGCCATAACAATACAATGCACTGGCCCTAAAGCCGCTCAAATAAGTTATTAAACTGCAAAACGCGCTGCCGTTACTCATTCCTAATCCATATATCGGTTTCCCGGATGCGATAATTCCGGAAGTTTGCAGGCTTTGTAATATGGTGTTGATATTGGCGATATCCACGTTACCCGATGCGGAAAGGTCCCACATCATATTTACGCGGTCTGTGCTTTCTGTGATAACTACAGCGTAGCCATTTGCTGCGGCATAGCGGCAAAAATTTACGTTTTCAGCTTGGTCGACGGCCCAGTTTGACGCGCTGCCGCCGGTTCCGTGGAAAGGCATTACAATTCCACGATAAGTTGCCGGTATATAATAATACACCTGGCTGCCATTTATGATTACGTTAGTGAAAATGATATTTGCTACTGTTTTGTAGTTAGCGGTTATATTCACATTGGATGCCGGCATTTTTAGGGTGGTCCGCCATTCACTTGGATTGGCCAATGCGCTGATATCGCCGGTCCATTTATCAAAAACCTGGGTTGACGAAGGCGCGTTGGAAAAAGCATAAGCGGTATCGCCGACTTTGTAACTACCGGAGCCAACGCCATTATTAACCAGTAGCGAAAAAGAAGTACCGGACGGTGAAGTACCGGATTTTTTACAGCCTGCTAAACCGCCGGTTAATAATATGAGTATAAAAAAGTAAATTTGTTTCATAAGTATGTTTCGCTTTATGACGCTTAAAGCAGTAAATAGTTTAAAGTGAAATAGTTCCGGCGTGCCGGAATGTGCGCTATGAACAACTATATGCTTTAACGACTTATAGAAACTAAAAGATTTGCCCGATCGCGTTTAACGAATAAAAAGAGAATATGCCTGTTATACTACCTGTTAAAAATATAAGCCCTAGCTGGGGAGCAGATTGTTTTATTGCTGAAAACGCCACTATTGTTGGCGATGTGGTAATGGGTGATAATTGCTCCGTTTGGTTCAACGCGGTTATCCGCGGGGATGTGCATTATATACGGATCGGCAATAACACCAATATCCAGGATGGTGCGGTAATCCACTGTACTTATTTAAAGGCACCCACAAGGGTTGGTAACAACGTGTCCATCGGGCATAATGCATTAGTGCACGGCTGTACGCTGGAAGATCATGTGCTTGTAGGTATGGGTGCCATTGTGATGGATCATGCAGTCGTACAGGAATTTGTGATTATAGCGGCAGGTGCCGTAGTGCTGGAAAATACCGTTTGTGAATCCGGATACTTATATGCCGGTATCCCCGCAAAGAAAATAAAACCACTTACCGACGAGCAAAAAGAAATGTTAAAACGGCTGCCGAATAATTATATCATGTATTCGGGATGGTTTAAGTGAGAAAAGCCGGAATACGGAGTTTCGCATGCGGAATAGAAATTGCCGCTCATTCCGCATTCGCCATCCGATAACTATCGGATCCGACTTTCGCATTCCCTTACGGTTCAATTTGTTCCTTTGGTATCACAATCGGGGTTACCTGTTCCCAGTTGGGCCTCAAGGTTATAATGGCATCGTCGACCCATATATTTTCGGGCTGTAATCGTTTTTTTACATCGCCGCTACTCCATTTTCCATCGTGGTTATCGTCATAAGTAACCCTAACCGTATATTTCCCATTCAAATAGTTTTTATAAGCAATGGTGGTGTTTTTTGTAATTACATCGGTTTTTACGATCTCTTTCTTATCATTGAGCAGTTCTACAATATATGATTTTCCTGCCTGGGGAACACTATAATTTAGTGTGAGCAAGCCGTAATTATTGGCTTTATCTAACTGGAATTTTTTTTGATTTAATTTATTTTTGTCCGCATAAATATCGGTAAACGCCCCTTCCGCAAATGTTAACGTATAAGCAGCGTTTTCCTTCCACCGATAATTTATTTTAAAGAGGTTGTTTGTGGATGAGCTGTCTTTCTGGATATTGAAGTTGGAAACTTCGGCAGAATCTTCTTTTAACGATACCAGCGAAGCATCGTAGGTATCAATAGGAAGGTTTGTCTTTACAGTAAGGTCCGTCCCTGGTTTTAACCGGCCATTATAGGAAATGTTATACTGAAAAGAGAGCAGCCGGGTGAATGATTCTTTCCGGCCCTTTCTCAGGCTGATAGTGTCCAGTGGTTTGTTTTTATCAAAAACGGCCACCCGTATGGAATCGAAGTCCATATTTTTCATAAACAACAGGGCAGTATCCCCTGTCTTACTGAAATTAACTATTTTTTGATCGTTTAATGCAGCCGGATAGATGATCTTTAAAGATGGCGTGTCCAGCTTTTTATTAAAGGACAGAAATATTTTTCCGTCGGGATCAAAGCGGCGATCAACAAATCTGAATTTCTTAGGCTCTTGCCGGAATAATTTTAGCAATATCCCGGAACTATCGGTTGTTAGGTGGATATTGTTTTTGCTGAAGGCGATCAGTTCATCGTCCTTATCATATATTTTATTCGGCACGAGCTCCTTAAGTGCATAGATCCGATAATCATCAGGTCTTAAATTGTTTAATGTAAAATTTCCCGAAGAATCAGTTGTAGTAAATATGGTGGGCCTTTTCTTCCCAAAAAGCAAGGAATCCTGTTTTAAGGTAAACAACATTACTGTTGCATTATTCTCCCTCTCCTGGGTAGTATTGTTAATTACCTTTCCCGATATACTCAAAGAGTCGATATGAAGACCGGTTGAAAAGACATAGGTGAAGTTCTTCAGCACATTTCCCTCGTTTACATCTTCTATCGCTTTTCCAAAATTGATAACGTAGGTGGTGTTTTTTTCCAGCGTATCCTTTAAGTCGATGATCAAGCTTTTTTTCTTGACCTTATACTCTGGCAGCTTTGCCGGGGTCGGACTGATACTGATTTCCGAATAACTGTTTGTCAATTTAAAGAATTCGTCAAAGTCGAGCACTATTTCTTTAGCCTTAAAATTCCGGGTCATATTCTCGGGTGTCGCTTTCAATAATTTGGGGGGAGTCCTGTCGCGCGGCCCTCCCTGCGGCCTTTGAATGCTAGCGCAACCGAAAATTACGAGCGAAAGAAAAAAAGACGCTAAACTTTTACCCAAAAACAGGGCTTTTTTATTTGACATTGTTTTTAAACGCTATAAGCGACTTTTATATTTTAATGACACGCAATATTAAAAATTAAAAATAATTGATTTAAAACAAAATTTCGCAATTATTTGACTATCAAATGGTTATCCATTATTTTGAGATATGGACCATCAAAACCGATATGTCTGATGGTGTGACACCTGAAATTCGGGACGCCTGTCCTAAAGTACGCGGTTTTACTTTCATCAATTTTTCGCGGGCTTCTTTTGACAAAGAGACCATCTGGTGGTAATTGAAATCCGGATTGATTTCTTTGTCGTCCATTTTTTTCATCCGCGTTACGATGTCTAGTTCCTTTTCAAAATAACTCTCGTATTTAATTTTTATTTCTGCCTGTTCAATTGTTTCTTTATCAAAACCCGACAACAGTTCGTTTAATCCCTTATCTGCTTTTCGCAGATCCTCAAACCCAATTTGCGGCCGGCTGATCAAATTAAATAATTTGGCGTTTTGGTTTAGGGGGCTTGTGCCTAGTTCCTCAAGTAAGCTATTTACGTTTGTCGGCTCAATTGATTTTGATCGGGTATAGGCAACAATATCGTCAGAGTTTTTTATTTTTTGATTTACTTTATCTAACCTCACGTCGTTTATCAATCCTAATTCGTGGCCGATCGGACTTAAACGGATATCCGCATTATCCTGCCGTAGCAACAATCGGTGTTCTGCACGGGAGGTAAACATCCGGTATGGTTCTTCGGTTCCTTTGGTAACCAGGTCATCTATCAATACGCCGATATAAGATTC
>CAZZUU010000188.1:0-7868 GCA_964657275.1 uncultured Mucilaginibacter sp.
AATGCAGGTACCGGTAAAACGCTGCTGGCACTGGCGGGCGCTTTGGAGCAGCGCAAGCATTTCAGGCAGATCTATGTAACGCGGCCTATCGTCCCTTTGAGCAATAAGGATATCGGATTTTTGCCCGGAGACATTAAATCGAAGATTGACCCCTATATGGCGCCTATCTGGGATAACCTTAAATTTATTAAAGATACTTTTGTTGATGACGAGAAAATGCAGGCTAAAATTGATGAGTTAGTGACTAACGATAAAATATCAATCGCACCATTGGCATTTATTCGCGGACGTACTTTGAGTAAAATATTCTTCATCGTGGACGAGGCTCAAAACCTTACACCGCACGAGGTAAAAACCATCATATCACGCGCAGGTGAAAACAGCAAGTTTGTTTTTACCGGCGATATTTACCAGATAGATACCCCGTATCTGGATGCGGAAAGTAACGGACTAAGCTATTTAATTGATAAAGCCAAAGGGCACCCGCTTTATGCGCACATAACCCTGCAAAAAGGGGAAAGAAGCGAGCTGGCTAATTTGGCGACGGAGCTTCTTTAGCAGTTCATAGTTGATGGTTCATAGTTCATAGCCGATAAGTCATTAGTATTTGCAAAGGCGATTTCATTAATTGTAGCTTCTATGAACCATGAACTATCAACTATTAACCATTTAATATATTATCCGTCACCTTTTCAATATCGGTACTGATCTTATTTATAAAACCAAGTTGTTCTTTCAGCAAAGCATCGTTTACTGATAAAATCGCAGGTTCGTCGGGTTTTTTGAGGAGTGATTTAGCGGTTGTAAATTCGATGATTTTGCCTCCCAGTTTTCGGCTGCATTCATTAAGTACGGCAATGCTGCGTTTTAACAGTTTGATATTATCATAGAGTGTTTTACGCAATCTTTTTGTTGATACAGCAGATGCGATCGTCGCAATATAGGACGATAAAATATGGTTAAGTACCACAAACTTGTGTACTTCCTTAATTTTTCGCTGTTTACTTTTCGGTTCTGAGGTCATCCGCTCAAATGCGGAAGATAAGTTGGCGGATTTTACATATACATCCTTCCGGGCAAGCTTATATTCAATGGTATCGGGTTCTTTTCCTAAAACAGTCTCCGCAATTTTTATGAGGTAGTTCACATTGGCGTTGATTACCTCCAGTAAATTTTCCTGTATGAGTTCGAATTCCCAGCTTGGAAAAATAAGATAGCTGGCTATAAATGCAATGGTTGAGCCGATAACCGTATCAATGATACGCTCTTCGATCACCATCCCCACACCCAAAAACTTAAACAGGATAAGCACATAAGGCGTCATAAAAATAACGCTAACCACGTAGTTCAATCGCAGGAAACTGTAGGTGCCGATCATTAATACGATCAGGAAAAGAAACTCGACTGTTTTATTGGGTATGTATGTGAGGATGATGATACCGATAATCCCGCCCGCAATAGTACCTATGAGCCGCTCGTAATTGCGCTGTTTTGAGAGGCTGAAACCGGGCTTCAAAATCACGATAATGGTGAGCAATACCCAGTAGCTGTGATGGCCGATTGCAAAGTTTTTTGCGATGATAAACCCGATCAAACAAACCAAAGATACCCGCAGCGCATGTTTAAAGGCTGTAGATGCGAATGTAAAATTATCAAAAAACAAGTGCGGGGCATAATCCTGGTGCGATACAAATTTTGAATATTCTTCATTGCTGATATTGCTTTCTAGCAGGATCTCCGAAGATTTTGAACTATAATAATTGTTGATGTTTTTTATCCGCTCGTTTAAATCGCGCAGGTTTATTAATATTTTCTTGAGCGCTAAATTGCTCACGGCCTTATCGTCAGCGCCTATCTGATCAATCCTCGATTTTAACTGTTCCAGTTCAGTAATAAAATCGATTTTATGTTTAAGCCGGTTGTTGGAAAGTACCATGTAGGCGATGTTATCTAACTCGGCAGCCATTTTCTGCAAAATATCAGCAACTTCGTTCAATACACCAGTATCCTTAAAATTATCTCTGATCTGTTTATAGTCATAATGGGTTACCATTATTTGCTCAAACATATCAACCAGGTCGATAAACGTGAGCACCAGTATACGGCTGGCATTTGTCGACTCCTTAACCATTACCCGGCTCTTAAACAGAATTTCCCTTACCGCATCCTGGTGCTGACTTACTTTTATTTGCTGGGAAACCAGTTTCCGGTAATTTTCATCGATGTCGCTATCCGGTAAATAGAAGTTTGCCCTGATCCGTAAGAAGTCGGCAATATCGGCTATGTTTTCCCCCAATGTTTGCTGCGCGGCGCGGTACGGTCTTATTCCGAAAAATAATAGGCTGAATATGAGGTACCATATCCCACCGCCTAAAATGGTAAGGCTCAGCGTTAAAACCTCATCTGGTTTTGCTTCCTTATCCATCATGAATATCATGGCCAATAAAGCGCACGTACCTACAGATGCGGCGCGGTTGCCATATACGGTAAACATGGAGAACAAGAAAGAAAATACAGTGATCTCAACGCCTAATGTGTAAACGTTTAGCCTTGCGAAACCCGTAACAGCAGCAACTATAAAAAGAAACAGGTTGCCTATCGCCATGCCATTGCGCTTGTGCGACAGCGGCCCAGGGCTATCAATGGTACAGATACATAAAGCGCCCAGCGATAGGGTTAAGCCGAGGCTGAAATGATGGAATTGAGCCAGCAAGACAGACGGTAGTAAAATCCCGATAGACATCCTTAAGCCATCGGAAAAATACTGGCTGTAAAAAAAGCTTTTTATTTCTCTTGTGTTGATGAGCATACCCGGGAAATTATGACAGGAAAAACGGTAATTCTCATAAATGCCTTTTTAGCCTGGAATTAACGCTGCAAATTTACAAAAATTAAATCTTAGTGGCATATTTTAATAAATATTGCATTAATATCATAATACTGTTATTAATTACTCACTTTTTTACTAATTTAGCTTTCAAATAGTTAAATTCATCCGCTATAACCGGTGTGATTAGGTTAATTGTAGCATTAAACGGCTTAAAACTACGGTAGATTGGGTAAAAATGATGATAAAAAGCAGTTTTAATGTATATTTTAATAGCTGAATATAGATACTGAACTTAACCGATGTGATTTAGAAGCTGATACCGACCAATTATTAATAACTTATTTATACCCAACCAAATACATATGCCCTCAACGTTAAAACTCAGTCAAAGAGAAACAGCTTTTAACAACGAAGTTGTAACCCGTTTTGAGTTGTACAACAGTTTGTTTCAAACTTTGCCTTTTTACCAGGTAAAAGACACCGGTATTTTATTGCCGTTTTTCAGCTCGCATTGCGAAAAGGAAGTAACGAAGCAGGTGTCGCCGATAGAAATTATCGAGTCGTTTTTTACGAAGTATGTGCCGGGCATAGATCACCGCGAGCAAATTAACCGGATGTTCCGGTTTATACAGTATATCGAGCGGCAGGTTGTGTTGTTTGACGCGATTGAGGATTCTTCATTTAGTAAAATAGGCCGTGCGGATGACAGCGGAACCCTGCAAAGCTTGCTGCAGCAGGCTTCGGTAAGTGACAAAGTGCGGAAAGATATCAGCCAAAAATTAAATGAGTTTTCTTTACGCCTTGTATTAACAGCGCATCCGACTCAATTTTACCCCGGTTCAGTTTTAGGTATAATGACTGATCTGATAGAAGCCCTAAAAACTAATGATATTAACACCATCGATGTTTTATTACAGCAATTGGGCAAAACACCGTTCTTTAATAAAACGTCACCTACGCCGGTTGATGAGGCCGTAAGCCTGGCGTGGTTCCTCGAAAATATTTTTTATCATGCGGTATCAGGCATTCAATCCAAACTGGAAGAGGAATTTGATATTGATAAAACCCGTGACAACCAGCTATTGGAGCTGGGTTTTTGGCCCGGAGGCGATAGGGACGGAAACCCCAATGTAACTACCGAAACTACAAAGGCGGTGGCCAGCTTTTTACGGCACCGCGTTTTCAGGTGTTATTATCGTGATTTCAGGGTTTTAAAACGCCGCATTACCTTCAGGGGTGTTGAAAAAGCAATGGCAAAGCTGGAAAATTTGATCTACCAGAATGCTTACAGCAAACAGGAACCCAAAGATATACAGCACGAAATTTTGGAGGTATTGCTATCTATCCGGCAAACGCTGATAGCTGATCACGACAGCTTGTTTGTAAATATTGTTGACGACCTGGTAAAAAAGGTAGGCTTGTTTGGCTGCTATTTTGCAACGCTTGATATCAGGCAGGACAGCAGGATACTTCGTAAAGTATTCAAGTATTGTACAGAACAAAGTGAAATTGAAAGCGGTATTCCCATTGGTTATGAAAATCTTTCGGAAGATGACAAGCTAAAAGCTTTGCAGTTTAACGAAGCCGATTTTAAATGCCCCGCGGATGAAGATAAAATGACCTGCGATACGCTGGACACCATCCGGCTGATGAAGGAAATCCAATTTACCAATGGCGAAAAAGCATGTCAGCGTTTTATTATCAGCAATTGCCAGCAGGCGTCTGATATATTACAGCTTATTGATTTGTTTTTGTGGAGCGGATGGCAAAAAGATAATTTGAGTGTTGATTTTATGCCATTATTTGAGACCGTGAACGATTTGCAAAGCGCGGCTGAAGTAATGGAACTTTTATATACCCACCCGTTTTATAAAAAGCACCTGCAAAACAGGGGAAGTCGCCAATCTATTATGCTTGGTTTTTCCGACAGTACTAAAGACGGGGGATACCTGATGGCCAATTGGTCTATTTATACAGCGAAGGTTGAGTTAACGGCCATGGCGCGCAAATACGGAATTGAACTTGCCTTTTTTGATGGCAGGGGAGGCCCGCCGGCACGTGGCGGTGGTAAAACACATCGGTTTTATGCATCTATGGGCGAAGAAATTGCTAATCAGCATATACAACTAACTATACAGGGGCAAACAGTTAGCTCACAGTACGGATCAGTTGAAACTGCCCGTTTTAATATGGAACAGCTGATAAATGCGGGCATCATATCTGCGTTGCAGCCTAATCCGAACGACGTTTTGGATAGTGAACGTAAAAAACTGATTTCGGTAATGGCCGATGAGAGTTTTAAATTGTTTATAGCGCTTCGGCAGCATCCATTGTTTGTGGAGTATCTCGAAAAATTTAGTCCGCTAAAATTGTTGTCGCATATCAATATCAGCAGTCGTCCTACTAAGCGTAATGCAGATGCCGTGCTTAAGTTGGAGGATCTGCGTGCCATAAGTTTTGTAACCTCGTGGAGTCAATTGAAGCAAAGCATACCGGGGTTTTACGGCGTGGGTACCGCTTTAAATAAAATGAAGGAAGAAGGAAAGTGGGATGAAGTAAGCGACTTGTACAACACTTCCGGTTTTTTTAAAACTATGGTTGATAACTGCATCATGTCTATGACCAAATCTGATTTCAGGATAACTGCTTACCTTGAGGAGGACAAAAAATTCGGGCACTTCTGGAAATTGCTTAAAGACGAATTTGAGCTCACCAAAACCATGCTTACTACCCTAACGGGTACCAAATTGTTAATGGAAGATCATCCAGTTGAACGCCGCTCGATAGCCATTCGTGAAAAAATTGTACTGCCGCTGGTAATTATGCAGCACTACGCGCTGCAATGCCTTAATAACAATCCGGATGAAGAGCTGATTAAAGTATATAACAAATTGGTAATACGTACGGTTTACGGTATTGTTAACGCGGGACGAAATTTGGCTTAGAAGAAACGCAAACTAAAACCGGATAATATCGGTATCAGGGGGCGGGTAGCCTAAAAGCCTGCACATGGTAAGGATTTGTCCTTTATGATGAAATTCGTGCGTTACTACATGGGTAAATATTTCCAGCGCGGTGGCGCTTACTTTCCGTTGTTCAGGTAACAAAGTGCGGATTATCGGATCATTCAATTTTTCAGCGAAATCTGTAAGGAATTGTGTCATGGTTTTATTGACACCATCAAACATTGCGCGTATGGAGGCTATAGTTTCGAAATCTTCCTCATTTAACTTTTCATAATCACGCTTAACGGCAAACTTTTCAAGCCAGTGGTGATAACACCCCCCTATATGCACCAGCAAATACCGTATCGTACGGCCGTCAAATGCAGCAATCGGGGTGTTAAGGTCAGGGCCAACCTGGTTTTCAACAAAATTTAACAATGCTTGTCGGGAACCCTGCAAAAATGTGTATTGTGTTTTTAGTAGATCAATCATAACACGAAAGGGTGATCACAACTTATTCCCTCTCAAAAACTGTTCTATATCCATGCGTTTTTTGCCTTCCAGTTGCAAATCCTTTAAGCTAACCAATCCATCTTTCGCGGCAAATTTCAAATACGTTTTGTTATCCGTTAAAAAAGTGCCGGGCTTTAAGCGGGGTTTTGTGACTTCAAATTCAGATTCAAAAATTTTAAGCGTCTTTCCGTTAATGGTGGTAAAAGCGGTGGGCGAGGGACTTAGTCCGCGTATTCTATTGTAGATGGTCGCAGCCGGTTGGTTCCAGTCGATGAGGCAATCTTCTTTAAAAAGTTTAGGTGCATGTTTTATTTCCATGTCTCCCTTTAGCAGATCCTGCGAGTGTTCGCTGTATCTTCCGCTTTCAATTCCTTTTACCGTTTTCACCAATAGCCCCGCACCCTTGTTCATTAGTCGGTCATGCAAATCACCGGCGGTCTCATGGCCGGTTAAAGTAACTTTCTCGGTAAATAATATATTACCGGTGTCAATATCATGTTTCAGGAAAAAAGTGGTCACACCGCTTTCCGCTTCACCGTTGATAATTGCCCAATTAATCGGCGCCGCACCCCGATATTGGGGTAATAAAGATGCATGCAAATTAATAGTTCCTTTCCATGGCATTGTCCAAACTTCTTCGGGCAGCATGCGGAAGGCCACTACTACTTGCAAATCGGCATGTAGCGACCGCAATTCCTCTAAAAATTCAGGGTCTTTCAATTTTAGCGGCTGCAGAACTTTCAGATCATTCGCAACGGCGTATTGTTTCACCGCCGATTCGCTGATTTTTTGACCCCTGCCCGCAGGCTTATCCGGCGCAGTAACAACACCTGCAATGTCGCAACCGGCCTTAATTAAAGCATCGAGCGAGGCTACAGCAAACTGGGGCGTGCCCATAAATACAATTCTCATGATTTACCCTAAATCCTTAATAATTAAACCTTAAATACTCTCTTTTTTATCCCATAATAACGGGATTCTTAGCAAGCCTCAAATCTCCTACAAAATAGCAAAACAAATCCAATTTGAATAATGATTAACATAAAATTATGGATACAACAGATACTTTTTTCGCATTACTTTATATTTATTTAACGCAGGCTCCCAGCTTGCTCGGATCTCATCCAAACCGCTGCCCGCTTCAATTTGTTTTCTTAATTTATCAGTTCCCGCTAATTTTGTGAAATACGAATTAAAAAAATGTGCTTTATCAGGGAACGCTTTATATAACTCTATCAACCATGTTAAATTAAGCTTTTTGGCAACGATTATTTTATCACCTTCATAACCTTGCAGATTAATTCCGTAGCAAGCTTTATTTTTTTGCGGTGGGTCTTCACTCATTCCCGGGATACTTGCCGGGGTAAATGAATAGTTATATTTTCCTTTTAGGTCCGGATGTCCAACCTGTAGAAAAGGTAACATGGTACCGCGCCCCAGGCTTAACGTTGTTCCTTCAAATAAACACACTGAAGGGTACAGTAAAACTGACTTAGCCGTATTCAAATTTGGAGAGGGATTTACCGGGAGTTTATAAGTTGAGCTATGTGTATAATTAGCAACTTTTATTATTTTAAGCT
>CAZZUU010000189.1:0-7810 GCA_964657275.1 uncultured Mucilaginibacter sp.
TACTGAAGATAACGGCTTAAAAGTAAGCTACGAGGCCACTACCGATAAAACTACCGTAGTAAACTTAACCAACCACTCGTATTTTAATCTTAACGGCGTTGGCAGCGGCACTATATTAGGTCACACTGTTGAACTGAAAGCTGCTAACTTTACGCCTATCGACTCCACGCTGATCCCAACCGGTAAAATAGCGCCTGTTGCGGGTACACCGCTCGACTTTACCAAGCCAACCGCAATTGGCGACAGGATAAATGCTAAAGATGAGCAGATAAAGAATGGTAAAGGTTATGATCACAATTTTGTATTGGACAAACATGATATTACTACACCGATCGCCACTGTTATAGGTGATAGGAGCGGGATTAAAATGGAAGTATTCACAGAAGAGCCAGGCCTGCAATTTTATAGCGGTAACTTTATGGATGCTACCAATACCATGACCGGCGGTAAAAAAGATGAGTACCGTACGGGTTTTGCTATGGAAACACAGCACTTTCCTGATTCTCCTAACCAGCCGCAATTCCCGACAACCGTGCTTAAACCGGGCGAAACTTATAAAACGGTAACGATATACAAGTTTTCAAATAAGTAATCTCAAAGAAATTAAATACAGGCCCTCCCGCAAAGGAGGGTTTTTTTGTTGCCATTAGTTTGATAAGCGGGGTTGTTAAAATAATACATTAAGCAAACACGGCACTAATTTGTATTATTTACCTTTACATATTGATGCTAATAGATAACCACGGACGAAAAATTGACTATCTGCGGCTGGCGGTAACCGACAGGTGCAACCTGCGATGCTTTTATTGCATGCCCGAGAACGGATTAGACTGGCTATCCCGTAAGGAACTGATGTCCTATAAAGAAATGCTGTCGATCTGTTCGCTGCTGGTAAGCATGGGCATCGAAAAGATTCGCATTACAGGCGGCGAGCCATTTGTGCGTAAGGATATGATGCCATTTTTAAGAACATTAGCTAAGCTGGACGGATTAAAAGAGCTTACCATAACAACAAACGGAGTTTTAACCGCGCCTTACGTAAAGGAACTAAAAGAATTAGGTGTCAAATCAGTAAACCTGAGTTTAGATACGTTAGATCCCGCTCGTTTTTTTTCGATTACCCGTCGTGACGAATTTTCTAACGTTATGTTAACGCTGGATGAATTGTTAAAGCATAATATTGAGGTGAAAATAAATGCGGTGGTAATGGACGGTAAAAACACGCAGGATATCATTCCTTTAGTTGAATTAACAAAGGATTTACCTGTTAGCGTTCGCTTTATTGAAGAAATGCCTTTTAACGGCGACGGGCATGCGTACGGAGGACTGCTATGGGATTATGTTAGAATTTTAGAAGAAATTAAAATTAAATACACTGATATACAAAAGATACCTGATTCTTTTTCATCTACATCATACAATTATCAAATTCCCGGACATAAGGGAAGCGTAGGCATTATAGCGGCTTATTCGCGGACGTTTTGTGGTACATGCAACCGTATCAGGATAACTCCCGAGGGTGAATTGAAAACATGTTTATATGATGATGGGGTGTTTAACGTTAAGGATTTGATAAGGAGCGGAAAGAATGAAAGCGAGTTGAAGGATATTTTGTTAACATCATTTGGACAACGGCCGAAAGATGGCTGGGAAGCTGAAAGTTTAAGAGTTGAGCATAAAGGTGTTCACGAATCTATGGCCACTATTGGGGGTTAAAATAGCTAATATAGCTAACAAATTTATAGCTGATATGATAACTGTTGAAGAAGCAGAAAAAATTATACTTGCACAGATCATGGATTACGGTGCCGAGATCATCCCCTTTGAACTGTCGTTGGGGCGGGTTTTAGCAGAGAATATCAAAGCTGACCGCGACCTGCCGCCATTTAACCGGGTAACCATGGACGGGATCGCGGTAAATTATAGTTCTATCGAAAATGGGATAAGCACGTTTCGCATCAAGGCAACACAGGCGGCCGGTGATCAGCCGGTTGACGTAGAGGAGTATAATGAATGTGTTGAAATCATGACCGGCGCTATGCTGCCCGCTTCGGCAGATACGGTGATCAGGTATGAAGATCTCGAACTAAGGGCCGGATTAGCCACTCTGGTCACCAACGAAATAAAAAGAGGACAGAACATACATTACCAGGGTCGGGATAAAAAACAACATGACGTGGTGGCCCATTTCGGCCAGGTAATTAATCCCGCGCTGATTAGCTTGATAGCATCGGTTGGCGAAACAGAGCTGCGGGTAAAAAAGATGCCTACTGTAGTGGTTATCTCATCGGGCGACGAATTGGTAGAGGTTGCGGAAACGCCATCACCTTACCAGATCAGGAAGTCGAACAGTTATACCGTAAAGGCAGTATTACAAAAACATGGGATTGAAGCTGACACTATTCACGTTCCGGATAATCCTGACATCATCAAAAAGCAATTGCAAAACTGTTTGCAGCAATATGATGTGATATTGTTAAGTGGTGGCATATCGGCAGGTAAGTTTGACTATATCCCCGATGCATTGGAAGAGTTGGGCGTAAACAAGCTTTTTCACAGAGTTCAGCAGCGGCCCGGTAAACCGTTTTGGTTTGGTAAGCACGATAACGGCACCTTAGTGTTTGCGTTCCCCGGCAACCCGGTGGCTACATTTATGTGTTTGCATAGGTACTTTTTGCCCTGGCTAAAAGCCACCACCGGCGAGCAGGCAACGCCGCCTGTGTATGCTGTTTTAAATAATCGCTACAGCTTTAATTTGCCGTTAAAATGTTTTTTACAGGTAAAACTGCAACAGAACGAATATTGCCAGCTAATGGCGACACCAGTAGAAGGCAATGGCTCGGGAGATTTTGCTAACTTAGCGGATACGGACGCCTTTTTGGAACTACCTCTCGAAAGGAATGAATTTAAAAAAGGCGAGGTGTTCCGCACATGGTTATTTAATTAATATGCTAAGTCACGTCGATTCCAAAGGTAACCCTAAGATGGTTGATGTAACCGAAAAAAAGGTTTCACATCGCACAGCTATTGCGCGCAGTATTGTTTCGTTACCTGAAGAGGTGCTGGCGCTTTTAACCGGCGAAGATTTGCAGACAAAGAAAGGTTCAGTGTTTCAAACGGCGATAATAGCCGGTATTATGGCGGCAAAAAAGACCGGCGACCTGATTCCCCTTTGTCACCCGCTTGGTTTGGATAACTGCAATATTACTATCCGCTTAAATGATGAGCAGGAATTGGTTATTGATTGTACCGCCAGCATTACCGCCAAAACAGGTGTGGAAATGGAGGCTTTGGTTGGCGCATCAATAGCTGCTTTAACGGTTTACGATATGTGCAAAGCCATGAGCCACGATATTGTTATCAGGGAAACGAGGCTGATTGAAAAGACAGGAGGTAAACGTGATTTCAAAAAAGCATAGAAAACATAGTGACCTTGCAAGGCCTTCATCCGGCAATTTTAACCGGAATGAATGGGCGATTGTAGGCGGGCCATGTACCACCATAAAAATACTCGCCGATCAAATTATAAAAGCCCTTTCGCCTGTTTATAAATGCGTTTACGCGGATGCGGCACATTCGGATGATGTTAAACTATTACCGGGCCGCCTTGCAAGTGGTGCTATACTGGAGTTTACCGATGAGGTAAATTATCAGCAGTTGAATTATAATGCGCCGTTTAATCCGTTTAAGTTCAGGGAAACATTTGCCGGTGCGGATCTAGTACTGGTGAACGGTAACCACCACCGGGCTAAGGCACAGGTGGTGATAATTTATGATAATAAAAAAGCTTCACTGCAAAAGCGTATCGAACAGCTAACCAACGTGCAAATGATTTTGCTTGCTGATACCGACGAGGTTTTTGACTTTATAAAAGAAGCCGTTCCAAACTGGCAGGAGTTACCCCTTTACCGGTTAGATGAAAACGAAAAGATCATCAGCTTTTTTAAAACACAAATGCAGGCTGCAAAGCCCATCCTAAATGGGTTGGTGTTGGCCGGTGGCAAAAGTCAGCGTATGGGTTTCGACAAAGGTGCGGTTAACTGGCACGGTAAAGAACAGCGTTACCATGCCGCCGATGTATTGAAAAGTGTTTGTAACGAGGTGTTTATATCGTGCAGGGCAGATCAGCAAGCAGAGATAAATACTGATTACCCGGTATTGCCGGATACCTTTACAGGTTTAGGGCCCTATGGCGCTATCTTGTCTGCTTTTCGCGAAAAGCCGGATAGTGCATGGCTCATCGTCGCCTGTGACCTGCCGTTGCTGGATGAAAAAGCGCTACAGCATTTAATCGATAACCGCAATACGGCAAGCATTGCAACCGCATATCAAAGCGCATTCGACGGCTTTCCTGAGCCACTTATCGCGATATGGGAGCCCAAAAGTTACCCGGTATTATTGTCGTTTTTAGCGCAGGGATATTCTTGTCCCCGTAAGGTTTTGATCAATACTGATATCACGTTATTAAATGCCCCTGATCCGGAAGCATTAACCAATGTAAATACGCCTGAAGAGTTAGAGAGAATCAGGGGCTTACTGCATGATAAGATAGCTGCACAATGAACCCCGACTTTTTACGATATAGCTGCCAGATAAATTTGCCCGGCTTTACTGAAAAAGGGCAACAGTTATTAAAACGCGCACGGGTGTTGGTAGTAGGGGCAGGCGGACTGGGCTGCCCGGCAGCGCAATATTTAGCCGCAGCAGGCGTAGGTACTTTAGGAATTGCTGATTTTGACAAGATAGCCATCAGCAACCTGCACCGCCAGGTTTTGTACACACCCGCCGATACCGGTAAAAAAAAGGCTATCGTAGCCTGCGAGCGTTTACAGCACCAAAATCCGGGAATTCAGTTATTGGCGCATGATATCAGGATCACTTCTGATAATGTAATGGACATCATCAGGCAATATGATATTGTGGTTGATGGCACCGATAATTTTGATACCCGTTATCTGCTGAA
Organism: uncultured Mucilaginibacter sp.; assembly: GCA_964657275.1. Lineage (GTDB taxonomy): Bacteria > Bacteroidota > Bacteroidia > Sphingobacteriales > Sphingobacteriaceae > Mucilaginibacter. The sequence goes on from CAZZUU010000189.1 coordinate 4,964, forward strand.
CGACGCCGCTGTAATTGCAGGCAAACCTGTTGTTTATGGCGCTATTTATCAATATGAGGGGCAGGTTGCTGTTTGGAATGTTGTTGACGATTATGATATTAAAAGCCCCAATTACCGCGATCTTTTCCCTGAAGTAGATGCCTCGCAGATCCCCGATTGTGCCGAAGGAGGCGTTATACCCACACTGGCTGGCATTATCGGCTGCATGCAGGCAAATGAGGTGATAAAATATATCACCAAAACGGGCGAGTTGCTTACCGGAAAGGTGCTGATATTCGATGCGCAAACCATGCAAAGCCGTATCATAAAAATTGGCGATCGAACAAATACACGGATTACACGGTTGATCGAGACGGTTACCATTCCAGCTATTTCGGTTGCTGAACTCAAACTTGGCCTCGCCGAAAATGCGTTAGAACTGATAGATGTCCGTAACGATGAGGAACGTGAAGCGTTTAATATTGGCGGCAAACATGTGCCGATGGAGCAGCTTTATGCTTTTATTGATGAGTTTAACAAAGATGTGAAAACGGTGTTTTACTGTGCATCAGGCAAAAGAAGTGCGGAAGCTGTGAGGGCCATCCAAAAGAAATTTCCGGATGCACAGGTTTTTTCGTTGGACGGTGGGGTGAAGGCTTGGTTGGAAGATGAAGGATAATAAATGAATTAGTTGGTTCAAACAATAATTTTCCCGCTCAATTGCCGCGGGGGCTAGTCTTTTAATCTTGATAGGGGATATATACCTGTTAGACCATGAGGTTTCTATCGATTGTCATTTAGAAGTTTAATCAAATATTCTTTGCCTTCTTGCGTAATATCTAATATACCGTTAGTATTTGATGTCAATCCCTTTTTTTCCAAATCCCTCGCAATTGCTGCTATTGCGAAATAAGGTAAATCTTGAAGATTTGCTTCTGTGAAATGAATTCCATTTGATTTTTTTAGCAATTCTAACACCTTAATTTCTATTTCGGCATCAATGCCCAAAATGGTTATGTTTTTAGGTCTTGACTTAATCCTTTTCTTTTCAGTCGCCGTTTTACTAACTCTTGCTTTCATAATGCTATGAAAGATGTTTGATGCTTCTTTGGGGTTTTCTTGTCTGACATATTTAGATATAATAATTGAGATGTGATTCGCAATCGAATTAGTAACAAACAATTAACCCTACGGATGTGCTGCAACCCAAACCTCTCCATCCTCAAATATTTCCTTTTTCCATATCGGCACGATTTGTTTAAGCGTATCGATAATGTAGCGACACGCATCAAATGCAGCAGCACGGTGCGCGGCTGATACTGCAATAATTACCGGCACTTCGCCAACTTTTAAAATGCCGGTACGGTGATGGATCAATACTCTTTGTACCGGCCATTGAGCCAAGGCCTGTTTGGCTATTTTTTTCAGTTCAGAGATGGCCATCGGTTCATATGCCTCAAACTCCAGTCGTAATACTTTTTTGCCTTTAGTGACATTGCGGACGGTGCCAATAAACACATCAATCCCGCCAGATTCAGGCGACATGATCCAATCGATTGCCGATTGGCTATTTAACGGGTTTGCAGAAATTTGAATTTGAGTAGTCAACGTAGTTTATTTATTTTTTAGCATCACCCACCACTAACCGGAGGAATTATAGCAATTTCATCCCGCTCATGCAGCGTATCGCCGGGTAAGGCATACTCATTATTTACCGCTACCATGTAGGATGATAACTGCTGCAAACGGGGGTATTGATGCTCTAGCAGGTATTTTAAATTATAGACCGTTGCATCATTGGCCAATTCCAAAGCAACAGATGAGCTGCCGAAAATATCCTTCGAAATACCGAATGCCAAAACCTTGATCTTCATTAACCAAAATTAAGGTAAAATCCTCAATAATGCTTGTGTGATTAAAAAGACCGATTTTTGTCTCAAATCTCGATCTATTGTCTCATTAAAATGGGTAAACAAAATTGCAGCTGATGGGTATATTTTGGCTAAAGCCCTTACTGCTTATCCATTTAATCCGCCCCTTAAAAGAGACGGCAATGATTGTATGATTTTAGTCAATTCATTGCCGTTGGCTTCAGCCAACGGACAAATAGCTATTGAAATACGGCTTTAGCCGAATTCACGATCCAGGCAATCTGTAATTAACACACGAGTAACTACAATTTGGTTTGTAAGCTCATCAAAACATCTGCTCTCTAAAATTGTATATTTGATTATGAGCCAAAATTCAATTATTAAGGTACATGTTGTCAAAGTAACTGGTGAGGGGGAAAGAGATACTTCTGATGCATTGGCGATAGAAGAGCCATTAGAGATACGGCTGGAATATTGCAATGCCCAAGACCGGAAGGTGCAAAATATATCCGTAACCATGCGCACACCCGGTAATGATACGGAATTAGCCGCTGGCTTTTTATTTACCGAAGGAATAGTTAAATCTGTTGAAGACATCCTGGCTGTAGATTATTGCTTTATAGCTTGCGCCGAAAATAAAGAGAACGTAATATTAGTACGTTTAAAAGAAGACGTTTTGCCAAACCTTCAAAACACAGAACGTAATTTCTACACCACCTCTAGTTGCGGGGTTTGCGGAAAAGGCTCCATAAATGCCATCCGGACAGTAAGCGCCATTATCCCGGTTAGCGATGACACGAAAGTGGATGGCGAACTATTGTACCGGTTGCCGGATATTTTAAAACAGCAGCAGGCCGTTTTTGCTGATACGGGCGGTTTACATGCGTCGGCATTGTTCAATAACTCTGGTAAGTTGCTTATCATCCGGGAAGATGTTGGCCGACACAATGCGTTGGATAAATTGATAGGCACGGCCCTTACCAACCGAATGGCGTTA
>CAZZUU010000190.1:0-7741 GCA_964657275.1 uncultured Mucilaginibacter sp.
AACAGGCTGCTTCTACAAAAGCAATTTACAGAAAGTTGTGCGGTTAATAAACAGCTTGCCAACTATAGGCTGCAAAGCGACAGTGTGTTGATGTTTTTAGATGAGGAAGGTTACCAGAAATCAATAAAAGACTGGCAGGTATTGAAACAATTCTACATTGAATACGTGGATTATTGCCATGCCTATAATTACCACCCATGCTCCTCAAAAATTTTTAATCAAAGGCTGAGGAATAATGGCTTCGATTTCGAACAGAGGAATTTTGGATTTGTAGTTTATGCAGATAAAAAAAAGGTTTCTTAAAATACTTCACTTCCTTCACCAGCTACACCTATTTTGTTATTTTCGGATGAAGTAGGTGTAGCAAGTGAAGCTAAAAACAAACATTTTTTATGGATAATTTTAGGTTCACACTTGAGCCTTATAAAGGCGCTAAGAGCAGACATACCTGTCCGAGCTGTGGTAAGAGTGGTACATTTACAAGGTATATTGATACCGAAACAGATCAATATTTAAGTGACGAGGTTGGTAGGTGCAATCGTGAAAATAGTTGTGGTTATCATAATACACCCAAGCAGTATTTTAAAGACAGTGATATATCATCAAGCTATAAGCATAGTGAAATACGAAATCGTTCTGCGGGAGTTAAAAGCATCGCACACGAAGAAACATCCTACGTTGATATCGATGTCGTCAACAATAGCTTGAAGGGATATACTCATAATAATTTCATTTTATTCTGCATCGATAAATTTGGGGTTGAAACTACCGATCACTTAGTCAGTCAATACTTTGTTGGCAGCTCGAGCTATTGGCAAGGGGCGACTATATTTTGGCAAGTTGACATAAATTATAATGTTCGTGCAGGTAAGATAATGCTTTATAACCCTCTAAATTGCAAAAGGGTCAAAGAGCCTTTTAATCATATAACCTGGTCGCACACGGCCTTTAATCACTTAGATTTTAATTTAAGCCAATGCTTGTTTGGTGAGCATCTCCTAAATGATGATAAGGTTAAGCCTGTAGCAATTGTTGAAAGCGAAAAGACAGCCATTATTGCAAATGTTTATATGCCTATGTTTATATGGCTTGCTGCTGGAAGTATCAATAATCTAAAACTGGATAAGTGCACTGCCTTGGAAAATCGAAAAGTAGTTCTTTACCCCGACATTAAAGCTTTCGATAAGTGGAATTGCAAGGCAAAAGACCTGGCCAATATCGCCAGTGTTCAAGTGTCAAATCTGCTTGAAACCCATGCAACCGATTCCGAAAGAGAAAAGGGGTTAGATTTAGCAGATTATTTATTAAAGTTCGAGCCTCCAAAAATGGGCAATGAATTGACACAATTTAACATGTCATCTTAAATGCCTCTAAATTGTTAAAACGCAAATCCTGCCTTCTGGCGCACTTTTTTTTATTTAATGATAAAACCATCATTGGTAAGAAAGAGTGCGTTTAGATGCGGGATTTTTATTTACTTGTCGACTGGTAACTATATGTCTGATATACCAGCAGGTTCATATTAACAGTTACCTGACCGTTTTATCTCGCTAACTTTTTCGTGATCTTCGTTTATTCCCCATTGGTTATTTTATCATTAAGAGCACTTACCTTATCTTCACTGACGTAGTTGATAAGTTGATTTTTAATAAAATTGCGAATATTCTCACTGGGTGGTGTATCTCCATAATTTTTTTCAGCAACATCACCATTATATACGACATTGTAGTTAGAATATAAAAATGTTTGTTTTTCCTGCAAATCAATAAAAAGAAAGATGTCATAACTAATTTTTGGATCGGCTGATTTGTTATACTCGTATAAAAATAAAGTGTTGTTTTTTATGACAATGTTACCTTCCAAGTGTGGATTGATAGCCTCTACCCAAAATCCTTCGTAATCATTCCCAAATATTCTACCTAACTCTTTTTCAATTAGTGGGTTTGAAAAAAAATTAGTAGAAGTCATATTATTTTTTTGTATTCGCTTACCATTGAATTTAACTAATTCCTCAAAATTATGGTTTCTAATTTTTTTTGCGTCAGTGCCTTCATCGGAAACTGTTTTATCCAAATCACTCTGTAAAATCCAGCCTTTTGAAGTTTTTTTAGTTGCAGAATTTATAAACTCACAATACATATACCCATTTTTCACTTTCAGAGCGCTTATTCTTTCACCATAAACTAAATAGGCTTTTCGCTTAAATTCTCCATTAACGCTTAAATCATAAAAATATGCTCGTGGTGAAACGACAATATAATTTGCACCAGGTCCACCTTTGTTTATATTTTTTATACTATATTTAGGCGTGTAATTTGGGTTAACAGTTCTATTCGGATAGCTATTTTTACTTTTTACAATCGCCATATCAGAATTAATTTTACCAATCGTAATTGTAAAATTGTACTCGCCTGAATGAACCAATATAGAAATCAACAAGTTCCTTGAATAATTTTTGTAACTATATATACCCTCATCATTATTTACAACATCACCTTTAAAGCCCATTTGAGTAATTTCAGACAAATCACGTTGCAATATACTTAAGTGCTCGTACCATTGCAAAGCCGATACTTTATTTTTGTTTACAGCGAATGTGATTTCGTACGCACTATTTGATGTTTGCTTGTTATATTTAAACATATCTCCGTTTTGGGATTGTTCTGAAAACCGAAAACCAACATTATTTAAATAAGATTTGATTTCACCTTTGCTTAGTCCTATAAACGATATAGCTTTTCCAACCGATTGTAATCGTTCCTGTAATAATGAGTCTTGCGCGAATGTTTTTAAGTTGATAGTAATTAGACAAAGAAAGAAAAGAAAAATGAATTGTAGCTTTTTCATTGCTTCAAGATTTACAGGTTATTTAAACAAATCTAAACAATTTCATATACCTGTATCGGTAAATAAATAACTTTTAGTATCTATTAAAAAATACCCTTTTAGAATTAACAACTATAGGTGTTTATAAATATGCACATTGGGTGGGCGAAACAATTAAAACTGTTGAATTAAAAGAAAACAGCAGAAAAAGCTGCGTTTAAAGATATCCATATTTTAGTGCCTCGAAATGAGAACCTGAACTGATTAATATTAAGTATTTAATTCTGTTTAAATAAATGATTCAGGAAGAAAATCCCTAATTGAACAGTTAAAAACATGGGCAAGCTTATTGAGGTGATTTAGATTATATTTAGCGCGATATTTAGGGCTTTCAACATGGCCGATAAACCCAATTGCAACTTCTAATTCGTTTGCTATATACGCCTGTGAAAGACCAGCTTTTATTCGTTTTTCGCGAACTTTATTTATTGCGTACAGTTCAATTTCAGATTTTAGCTGCTTATCAATCATCAATGCAAGAAAAACATTGATTATAACAAGCTTACTGATACCTGCATATGTGTTTTTGTGTTGCTATTCCTTTATTTAACAAAACCGAAGTACCGGGTAAAATAATATGATATAAAAGACGGCAGGATAAGAACCATAGGTGTTTTGGAAATAACGCTTACAACTTTAACCCGGATTTTATTTTTAAGGCATATCTCGTGCTCTCAGACACACAATTATTAAATTACCGTATATTTTATTTAAAAATTTTAAAAACGTATCCATTGCCTAGATTCTGCGCTCCGAACTAAAATGTAAAAATTATTTATTTCTTAATGCTTATTTATCTAATAATGAGACTATTGGTTTAGAAAAATAAATTTTTTATAAAAATTGTTGTATATATTTATTGAAAATAAACTTATCGTCCAACTGAAAAAATGTCGGAACTAAGTCAAGGGGGATAATTTGTATATGGAAGAGATTTTATTAGAAATTGGTTGTACACAAGAAAAAATTTGGCTTAAGCGATATTTGGTATATCCTGATTTGTATTTATACAAAGTTGAATGGCAAGAATCTCAGAGGTTTGGGAATGGTGAATCACTTTGTTTCTTTAACCTTAATGATGCTTGGGTTGGGTTTAAGATGTTATTTCCTAAATGGTATCAATTATCTGTTTTCAAAATTGATTGTCAGATGGCCGAATTATTAAAAGATGATTATTTCTATGCTTTAGTCAAAGAAAATGCAGAGTTGGAAACCTGGCTAATACATTTAATCGGTTACAGCATTGGATTTTAAGGTGTATTAGTAAAATTCAATACACTACTTTTACAGATAGTCTAAAGCCTTATTTTGCAACTTGACATTATGACTTGTTCCAATAAACTGGCATTTTTTGCAGCTGAATATCTATTGATTATTAAAAATTTAGATTACTTTCTTTTGTATTCTGCATCAGAAACATCACTTATTTTTACGGTGATTTGGTCTGAGGATGGATCATAAATAAACGCCCCCGTATAATTGCCATCGTCATTTTGTCCATATACTAAAGTGCTTTCATCAAATTTTGAAAGTATCCATTCTTGTTCATGTTTTGAAAACTGAACAAAATAAGCATAACCTGCGGATTGAATGTTAGCTCTATAAATATTAAAAGATGGACTTATAAAACCATCATAATCCTTACTCAAATTACTTTTCACAAAAACCCAACTTCCCACTTCGCTCTCAAAAAGGCCTGATTGATCTCTTGTTCGCGATGGTATTTCTTTTTTAGTGGTACCAACTTTTAAAGTTGAATTACTGCTAACAGATGTATCGTTAACGGTAGCTGAATCTTGAATACCTGAGGTTGAGTTTGCTTGTATATTACAGGAACAAATTAAAAGCGGTAAAAATAGAATTTTTGCAAATTTTTTCATTTTAATGCGATGGTGTTAGAATAATTTTAACTTAATAACAGTCGAATTAGTTATTGATTGTGAAAAATTGTTTCTTTAAGTAAAAAGTCGGAATCTATTTTTTCCTTATCTACCATTGAAGATAACAATGTTTTTTGTAACCTGTCTCTCTTTTCATCCTGGGACAATCTTATAATTGATTCTTTGTAATATATTTCCCCTGCATCTGTACTATAAAAACCATCACTTTCAGTTAGTTTAGTTGCAGGTAAGTTCAAATTTAAAACAGTCAAATAGCCATTTGTAAAGGTATAATTTGCTTTTACTTGTTTGTTGGCTTCAAGAGCATCGCCATTGCCGTAATAAGCGGTGGGAGCAATCATTACCTCATCCTTTGTATTAAAGTTGAACTCCAATTCTTCTATGTATAAGGGCGATTTAATACCCCAGATAGAAATTTCCTTTTTATACAAAAAGTATAGTTTTTGCCCAACTAACGAATTTGCTGAATGTAAATTACAGCTAAAAGATATTGTTGAAACAAATACAATTAGAGGTATTAGCTTTTTCATGATGTAATAATTTGGTATTAATTTAGGATTAGTTTTGAAAATCCAATCAGCTTCAGGTATTTACTGGCGGTGTTATTTAAGCCTATAATATTCTATACCATCCTTACTATTACTGTTAAACTGATAAATAATATGCTGATCAGAGGTTTTATAACGGATAATAAAATCGGACGAAACACCTTTTAATGTGCTATCATTTTGTTTAGTAAATAAAATATCTGTGGTTTTTAAAATATCAACCGAATAAGACTCTTTTGTTCCGGGAACTTTAGAGATTGCACATGTTGTTCCATTCATAGTATTATCTCGGTTGGATGCTACAGGAACTTCATTGGAGAAGACCCAAGTGCCTAAAAAATTGCCATCAGTAATTGAAGGGTTGTTATCGGTGTTAGTTGTATTTGCAGAATTATTGCAAGACAAGAGTAAAAGGCAAATAATTGATAGTGTAGGTAAGTAATGTTTCATGTTTTAAATATAAAAACTACTACCTATACCTGTATCTGTATTTTTATTAAATTTGGTACGAAAACAACATATCAATGAAGAAATTTTTATTTTTTTTCCCTACGGCTATTTTGCTACATGGCTGTTTTAATGCCAATGAATTTACCAACCACAAATTTAAGGTTGTTTCTGTTGCAGAAATTGTAACATTTGGTGGTGCCGAAGTTCGTGCTCCAACAACCATGCCTAACGATAAAACCTTAATTTGGGACTTTAGTAATTCTGAATTAAACACAATAGTTTATAACGATCAAAATGTAGAAATTGGCTCCCAAAAGGTTTCTTATTCGGTAGATGGTAGCTTTATTAACATCGATGATCAAAAGCATGAAATCAGGCATAACAAGGATACCGTTGAATTATATAAAGGCAGTAACATGGTTTATCAACTTGTTCCACAGGATTAGATTAAATAAGCCTTCCCTCATTATTAATTAAATGTAATTTATTTTAATTTGTAGTATTCCATTCCACGCGTAGAACTTATTTGAAAGACAATGTGCTGGTTCGATTCGGTGTACTTAATTGTAAAATCGGCATCAACACCTTTTAATGTACTGTCATTTTCTTTAGAAAATAAAACCCCCTGATAACTTAAAATATCGACGGAGTACGATTCTTTTGAGCCGTCAACTTTTGTGATTTTACAAGTTGAGCCTTCCATACTCCCATCGTGTAAGGAGCTTTCAGGAACTGCATTTGAAAATACCCAGGTGCCTAAAAACCTGTCGTCAGTTTTACCGACATTATTACAGGACAGGAACAAAAGGCAAATAATAATTAGTGGAAATATAAATTGTTTCATGTTTTAAATATAAAACAAATACCGATACAGGTATATGCGAATTTATATTTTTCATACAAGAATTTATGTCCAGCTACCTAAACACATACCAAAAGAGGAAAAGAAATTAATGTTTAACAATAGAAAGCGGTATAACCGCCTAAGAAGATTTAACGCAGTTTATAAAATTATCGCAATAGAAATAGGCATGAAATAAACAAGTGCTTTCTTACCGCTTGATTTTGCTGTTAGAGATTGTCAGAGGTTTCAAGGTAGGGGTCAGGCAAAAAGTCTTTGATAGCACATTTGAAAATTTTTGCCAGTTTATTTAGGTGATTCAGATTATATTTCGCCCGGTATTTTGGACTTTCAACGTGGCCGATGAACCCTATTGCAACATTTAGCTCATTAGCAAGGTGCTTTTGAGATAGCTTCGCCTCTGTACGTTTTTCACGCACTTTACTAATTACAAACTGTTCAAGCTCGGATTTTAAGCGCTTATTAATCATCAATGCAAGAAAATCATTGATGAAGTTTATTTCACCGATACCCGTATATGTGTTTTGATTGTTTTATAACGGCAAGAATGGATTAGGGGAATGTTTAAATTTGGAAGAATGTTTTTTTAAAAAAGTAATTTTAATGCCACTGCCAACTCTTCCAGTTCAGAATGTTCGTAAAGGCCTATTGCCTTTCCCGTTTGAGTTAACATCATATTACCTTCTACCTTTGTTTCTTCAAAATTTTCAAGAGGCGGTTTCATGCAGGTTAATATTCGGTTATATGATACAGCATAATTGGCGGTGTGCATTGTACCACTATTAATATCACATTCAACAATAAACACCCCTAAAGCTAAAGCCGCATGTATTCTATCCCTATCAATAAATTGTTTTTTTGACAAAGGGGTACCAATAAAATACTCTGAAACAATTACTCCAGTATCCTTTATTCTTTCAGCTAAGGCTGTATTTTCCTTTGGGTATATTATATCCAGCCCATGCGCTAAAATTGCGCTCGTGGCTCCCCCTGCATCAATACAGCCTAAGTGTGCAGCGGTATCACAACCTTTTGCTAACCCACTAGTAACGTTAAACCCTTTTTTAGCAAAAAATTCGGCGACTTGTTTGGCA
>CAZZUU010000191.1:0-7705 GCA_964657275.1 uncultured Mucilaginibacter sp.
ATAAGTACTTTCGTTAAACAAATGTATGGTTTTTAGTTATTAACACTCAATAAATCAGTTGACTGCCACCTTAAACAATATTTCATGTTAGATACCAGCTCTTATAAATTTCTGCAAGGTGGCGGCGAAATGGGTAAATTAATCCGTGAATTAGATTGGTCACAAAAGCTGCTCGGACCCATTGAGGATTGGCCACAAAGCCTGCGCACATCAGTAAGTAGCTGCCTTAATTCAAGATTTCCTATCTTATTATGGTGGGGAAAGGACCTGGTCAAGATATATAATGATGCTTATACTTCGATCCTCGGGAAAAAGCATCCGGGCTCTTTGGGAAAAGCAGGTAAGGAAGTATGGCCCGAAATATGGTCTATCATCGGGCCTATGCTTGAGGGGGTATTTTACGAGGGAAAAGCGACATGGTCTGAAGACCAGCTTTTGTTATTGGAAACAGAAGGTTATCCCGGAGAATATTATTTTACTTTTTCTTATAGCCCCATTTATGATGAATCTGGTGGCATTGGCGGCGTCCTTTGTGTAGTAACGGAAACTACCGCCAATGTGATCAATGCCCGTCGGTTAAAAACTTTGCAACAATTATCTTCCACCTTACAGCAGTTACCTTCAGATTTAACCCATAACTTAAAAGCAGAAATTTTCAAGGCGGCAGCTAAAGTGCTCGACAGCAATCAGCATGATTTTCCATACACTAAAACCTATATCGCAACGAAAGACAATTTAAAAGCAGAGGCAATAGTTGATGACGAGGGGGGGTTTTTACCTATGCTAATTGAACTGGACGGAAAATCAATGCTGGACGATCTCTGCCGGGATGCGGTGAATCAACATAAAATTATAATTACGGATGATCCATACCTTAATTTATCGGCAATGCCTACCGGGATTTGGAATAGTCCTATTCAAAAAGCAGCTATTATTTCAATCACTAAACCTGATAAAACAGGGTCTTACGGAATTATTATTTCATGTCTTAATCCGCACCTGCCTGCTGATGATAAAATGATCGAATTTTTGTATTTAGTTTCGGAGCAAATAGCTACATCTATTACAAATACTATGGCTTTGGAAGAAGAGCGAAAACGAGTGGAGGCATTGGCAGAGATCGACCAGGTAAAAACCACTTTTTTTTCAAATATCAGTCACGAATTCAGGACACCCCTTACATTAATGCTTGGCCCATTAGAAGAAGTGCTGCGTGATAATTCAATCGCTGAAAAACACAAAGAAAACATTTCTTTGGCCTTCAGCAATTCCCTTCGGCTTCAAAAATTAGTAAATAATCTTTTGGACTTTTCGAGGCTGGAAGCAGGCCGCATGGAGGTAAACTACCAGGAAACCGATATTGCTGGTTTAACTGCGCAACTGGCAAGTAATTTTCAATCTGCCATCGAAAATAGCGGAATGAAATTATTGATCAATTGTCCGTCGATCAGGCATCCGGTATTTGTCGACCAGGACATGTGGGAAAAGATTGTGCTTAATTTGGTATCCAATGCTTTTAAATATACGCTGAAGGGAACAATTACAGTTGAGTTGGAGGACCTTGATAGTCTATTTCTACTAAAGGTTAAAGATACCGGTATTGGCATACCAGAGGATCAGATCAAACATATCTTCGAAAGGTTTCAACAGGTTAAAGGAGCAAAAGGAAGAAGCCTCGAAGGTACGGGAATAGGCCTGTCCATGGTAAAAGAACTTGTTAAATTGCTTGGTGGTACTATTAAGGTCAGTAGCCAGCCCGGTATAGGATCAACTTTCACCATAACTATTCCTACCGGAAAAAAACATTTACCTGAAAATATTGGTAATGTTGGCGCTATAATACGCGATTCGTCAGCGGCGTATGTCGAGGAAGCAGTGAAGTGGGTTGACAATGATGGTGATCTTGATCAACAAAACGATAAAACCAATAAAAGTCCAGGGAAGCCCCGAATTTTATTGGCAGATGATAATGCGGAAATGCGTAATTATCTCCGGCGTTTGCTTTCCGCTGAATATGACGTCAGGGTCGTAGCCGATGGGCGCCAGGCGATGGAAAGTTTACAGGAATCGTTACCTGAACTGGTGCTAACCGATGTGATGATGCCCGATATAGATGGATTTGAGTTATTGGCTACTATTAAAAACAATCCCAGTACGGCCAATATCCCCGTAATCTTATTATCTGCCAGGGCTGGTGAAGAAGCCATCGTGGAAGGGTTTGAAAAAGGGGCAGATGATTACCTCATTAAACCCTTTTCAAGCCGCGAATTATTGTCTAAAATCAGGTCGCAATTTAATATCAAGCAGTTCAGGTTAATTGCGGAACGGCATTTACATAACTTGTTTATGCAAGCCCCAGCCGGTATATGCGTATTAAGCGGCCCCAACTTGATCTATGAACTTGTTAACCCGAAGTATCAACAGTTATTGCCTGGCCGGAAATTGTTGAACCGGCCTATTTTCGAAGCACTTCCCGAATTAATAGGCCAGCCGCTGCATGATGTTTTATTAAACGTATATCATAACGGAGAAATTTATGAAGCAAACGAATTGCTGATCCCTGTTGCAGAATACGAAGGCGGACCAACTTTCGATCGTTATTTTAACTTCAATTATCTGCCGCGTTTGAATGAAACCGGAAAAGTTGACGGCATTCTTGCTTTTGTTTTTGAAGTAACCGAAATCGTCGTATCCCGCAAAGAATTAGCAAAAATACGGGATAATTTAAAAATGGCCTTAACCGCCGCCCGATTAGGCACTTTTGATATGGATTTGGAAAAGGGTACGATGGAATGGGATCAACGTTGCAGGGAACTTTTTGGAATCAGCCATCAGGGTATAGTGACTTATGAAAAAGATTTTGTGACCGGCCTGCATCCGGAAGACCGAAATAGAATTACCAAAATCATCGACAATGTATTTATTAAATCTATCAGCAATGGGGATTACGATGTGGAATACCGTACCGTAGGTGTTGAAGACCAAAAGATTCGTTGGGTCAAGGCTATGGGTAAAGCTTATTTTAATGAACAGGACAAACCGGTTCGTTTTATTGGGACAGTTTTAGAGATAACGGAACGAAAAGAAGACGAGATTCGAAAAAATGATTTTATTGGCATGGTAAGTCATGAATTAAAAACGCCGCTTACATCCCTTAATGCTTTCATACAAGTACTGCAAGGCATGGCAGTAAAGGATGAACACCAACGGCGGATCGATTTTTTAACTAAGGCTTCCCAGCAAGTTAAAAAAATGAATACATTGATCAATGGCTTCCTTAATTCTTCCCGCCTGGAATCCGGCAAAATTCAATTGGACTTAAAGTTTTTTTACCTGGATCAGTTAATAAACGAAACCATTGATGAAATTAAACTGACGGTAAACAGCCACCAAATTACCCTTTCACCGTGTGACCCCGTCGAGGTATATGCTGACCGGGATAAAATTGGTTCTGTGATCATCAACCTGTTAAGCAACGCGGTTAAATATTCACCCAAAGGAAAAGACATTAAAGTTAATTGCAGCATTCGAGAAAAAGAAGTCGTGGTAAGCATAGAAGATGAAGGTATGGGTTTAAAACCTGAAGAGATCACGCATATTTTTGATCGTTTCTATCGCGTTTCAAGCTCTCACACACGAAATATATCCGGCTTCGGAATCGGCCTTTACCTTTCGGCCGAAATCATCAAAAGGCATAGCGGACGAATTTGGGTCGAAAGTGAAAAAGGGAGAGGTAGTACGTTTTATTTTACACTTCCTGAAATAGCTAAATAATTTTTTTATTGGCCTCAGATACAGAAAAACGATCGGAACAAAGGCGAACTTTTTCAGATTTATTCCATCCACAATTTACTTCGTTCGAATGGAATAAGTACTTGCTATAAACAAGATCTATGGTTTTTGGTTACTAACTCATAATAAATCAATAGACCCCACCTCGATCACGATCTCATGATAAATACCAGATATTATAAATTTCTCCTTTAGCCACAGCAGGTGTGTATACATACTCAGACGGCCAACATCCCGTTTCAAGCGATGAAGAATTCCTTAATTTCTTAAATAAACAAAGGTCGGCTGCCGCTGCCAATTGAACGACACCTTTGACAATACCTTTTTCAGTATTATTCGCTGCAATTTAAGGGACTCGCAACAAGATGAGACCGTTTTCGAAAAAAACTTTTCAAACGATTTGGGCCACGGTCTGCGAATACTTCAACATAATGAACACTTGATAGTCTGGATGCCAGGCATCGCCCCAAGGCTGGCTAAACAAAACGCCGCTTCAACTACGGTCGTTTACCAACTAAAAGATATGGAGAGATGAGGCGGGATCAACAACTCACTTAACTTAACCATGTTTTATTGCCGGTCGACCCATTCTTCCGCCAGGCTGATTTCTGTGAAATATTGGGTAGTGATGATCCCGGCCATGATGTCGATACTTTTAATGGCGGCTAGCTGACTGAATGTGCTTGGCGAAAAGACATGAGCGAAATATTTCAGACCTGCCTGTTCCATCATCGGGAACCAGGTATTGCCGACCCATTCGGCGGCTTCAGACCAGTTGCCCAATACATGCGTATTGTCATTCACGACCCGGTCGCTCTTATTTTTTTTCAGAATATCTAACATGATTAGGCAGCCTCGTTTTACTGATTCTATATCGTGAAAACCTATCCAGTCCACATCCAAACGGTTATGTGTTTTATTATAATTTACCGAAATATGGCGGTCGCGGTAATAGGTTGCCGTCCGGGTGATCTCCTGCTTTTCCATTTGGCCAACGGGTAAGCGGAAATAGAAAGTGGAACCTTGGCCGACTTCGCTTTCGATCCAAAAACTGCCGCCATGCCGCCTTAATATCTCGGCGGAAATATAAAGGCCCAGTCCAAGGCCTTCGAAGCGCATGGATGTATTATCTACCCGGTAATAGCGGTCAAATAGTTTAGTGATATTTTCTTTTGCGATCCCTATACCGAAATCCTGTATAGAGACAATAATATTATCCTGTTCCACCATGCTGTTGATGAGTACTTTTTTTCCTTCAGGCGAATATTTGACCGCGTTTGAAACAAAGTTGTTGATGACCTGTTCCAGCCGGCCACGGTCGCCATGATAAGTAATTACAGGGTTGCCGGCAAGAATGAGGTCGTGGTTTGGCGCGGTATGTTTCAGGCTTTCGACAGTGTCGGCAAGCAACTCGGCAAAGTCGAAAGGCGCAATAGAATAATTGACCTTTCCAGCATTGATCTTGGTCACGTCCAGCAAATCGGCGATCAACCGCTCCAGCCGCGCGATGTGATCGGCTGATTTATTAATGAATGGTCTTACCTTTTCCGGAACCTCCAGTTTTTTCATGATCTGGTTATACGCTTTGATGCTGGTGAGGGGAGTTTTAAGTTCATGGCTGGCAATTGAAAGAAATTCGTCCTTTTTATGTTCACTTTCTTTCCGCATGTTGATGTTGGTATTAGTGCCAAACCAGGACGTAATAACACCGTCTTCGATGAACGGCACAGCCCGTGCGAGGTGCCAATAATATTTTTCGTCGGAAAACTTCAACCGAAATTCGACCATATAATTTTTTCCGCTGGTAAGCGCTTCTTCCCATCTCGCCAGGCAAACCGGTAAGTCATCGGGATGTATGAAAGCTTGCCAGCCTTTTCCTACGATCTCGTCCACATTATATCCAAAATCATCACAAACAACCTGGTTAACATAATCCAATTCTCCGTTTGGCCATGCAGTCCAAACTTGCTGGGGCATCGTATTTAATAGGAAATTATGCCGTTTATCGCTGGCTTCTGTAATTCGCTTGACCTTGACAGTATCCGTTATTTCGATCACAAACACCAGGATGCCATCTACCGAGCCATTCAGGTCCTTCCTGGCCTGGTAAATGAAATTAAAATAGCGATCTTCAACCGGTCCATCCTCTGTTCTGGCCAGCGGAATATGTAATTCATTTCCTTCAAATGTTTTACCAGTAATATAGACGCCCTGCAATATTTCCCAAATCGCTGACCCTTTAACTTCCGGCACTGCTTCCAGTAAGGGTTTACCTGATAGTGCTCTCCCGGGAAATAATTGCTGGTAGAGTGGGTTGATCAATTCGAACGTCAATTCCGGACCGTCAAGCACACAAATGCCTGCCGGGGCCTGTAAAAAAAAGTTCCTGAGCCGGTCCCGTTCGATGATCGTTTCTTTTTGTGCTTTTTGCGCTTGCTCAACTGCTTTTGCTTTTTCAGTGGTTTCTATGCAGATCACCAGTACACCTTGGATGTTGCCATCGAGGTCAGCTATGGGACTGTAGGAGAAATCAAAATAACAATCTTCGGTATAACCATTTCTGTTAAGAGGCACCATAAAGTTTGGAAAGCCGTGGGTTTTGCCTTGCATGACTTCGCTGAACATCGGCCCGATAATTTCCCATATCTCGGCATAGGTATCATGTGCACTACCGCCCAAAGCTTGTGGGTGCTTCGCTTCGCCGTTAATGGGTCGGAATGCATCATTATATAACTGAATGAAATCCGGACCCCAGCAAATCAGCACAGGGAAATTATTTTTCAGCATCATGCTGGCGGCTTGTTTCAAGGCTACAGGCCAGTTATCGGGCGGGCCTAATGTTGTGGATGCCCATTCAGTTGAACGTATAAGTTCACCCATTTGACCCCCGCCACTTAGGAATGGATATTCAGCATTCGATAAGGCGGAGTTTGTTATCATGATTCATTTTAGTAGATGGAGAAACTAAATTAAAAATAAATTGTTTTGAACCGTTTTTATTGTTGAAATAATACTATTTAAATATACGCTGCGCTTTTTTTAGGGTTTCCGCCAGATCGATTCCTTTGCCCAACACACTATGAAAAAGATCTCCGGTTTCCCTGAAACGGTCCATTGCATTATTGATATTAAAGTGCTGAATAGTCAGGCCGGGTTTAACCTCATCCCAACTTAGTGGGGTTGAAACGGTCGCGCCGGGTTTTGGCCTTAGCGAATAAGGTCCGGCAATCGTAGCACCCGGACGGTTCTGTAAAAAGTCTAGGTACATCTTTCCGTTACGAGCGGCAATACTTCGTTCCAGGCTGGTATAATCCGGGATCTGCTTATGCACTAGTTTAACAATGATATTGGCGAAGAGCTGGCTTTGCTGATAAGTGTACTTGCCTTCCAGTGGGATGTAAATGTGCATTCCTGTCGAGCCTGATGTTTTAGGATAGCTCAGCACATCGATAGCATTTAAAATATCTTTGGTGATCCGTGCGGCTTCCACCACCTGATCGTAGGTATGTTTATCCGGATCTAAGTCAATCACGCAATAATCGGGATTATCAGGTGTTTGGGCGCGACTGAACCAGGGATTGATCTCAATGCACCCTAATGATGCCATCCATAGCAGGCTGGCTTCATCAGTGCCCACGAGGTATTTAGTTACCTTTCCCTCATCGGTCACATGGTCAAATGTTTTAGCCCAGTCCGGCGCCTTGTCGGTTACGTTCTTCTGGTAAAAGCTTTGCCCATGTATGCCACCCGGAAATCGGTTGAGCGACATGGGCCTGTCCTTCAGATAAGGCATCATGTATTCGCCGACCTTATAATAATAGTTGAGCATCTGCCCCTTGGTGATCTTATCTTCCGGCCAGTAGAGTTTGGTAACGTGGTTAAATTTCAGCTCATGCCCGCAGATCTTTTTGAC
>CAZZUU010000192.1:0-7703 GCA_964657275.1 uncultured Mucilaginibacter sp.
CTCAAGGCCGCCGTAAGGGTGGTACGTGGACTGGAAGGAATGGATGGCCGCGAATGCCCACCTCCGCCGCCGGATAACACCGTACCGCTTGCTGAAGTTACTATCGTTGTTGTGCCGGTAGTTACAGTAGTAACAGGAATTAACTCGGATGGTTTGATCAGTTTCACACGATCAAAATAACCTTGTAATTTGGCGGTGAATTCGCCGTTCTTATCTGCAGTTTTTTGCGAAAAATGTATGTCGGCACCCAACGACTTATAATTATATTCGCCGGAATAGTAAGCACCCAAGCCAAAGCTGGTACCTTGTTTTTCATTCTCAACAGTCCAGTCCAATGACGGATATACGCGGGTGCCTGTTTTTTTGGATGCTCCGGTTGCTGATACGTACGCTTGAGAAGCTGCGCTATGATAGTCAAATCCCAAACCAATGGCCAGCGTATTTTTATTGAGATTATTATTCAGCCAAACCAGGTGCAGATCCAGGCCGGTAGCCAAATCGGTAACAGCCTCATCGCCAATACCTCCGCGAATTGCCGAATGATCGCCGCTTTGATTATAGTAACTCGAAACAAAATCGATCTCATCAATTTTTAATTTACGGGCATTATACACGCTGCTATCATGAGCATTGGGCTCCCGCACTACGGGTTGATACAGGCTAACTTCTGTTTTTTTGAAGGGGATCGTGTCAGTAGTAGTTTGCGACCATGCATTTAAGCGGCATAGCAATGAAAACCCGACAACCGATAAATATATTTTTCTCATTTTGGTTTTTACCTGTTATCGTTAGTTACATCCACAACCACCACCTGTTTTACCTGCATTTGCCCCGGATGCGGCCTCCCTATACGATTGAAAATTCAACTCGTTTTTTTCAACCTTGCGATTAGTCAATGCCATCTCCGAGTCTTTAAGCCGGCTTTTCTGGTATTCCTTTAAATTCACACAGGAGGATACGCTTATTACCAGCGTTAACAAGCCCGATAATCTCAATAGTTGCTTTATCATAAAGAGGGTGATTTTATATTAATATTATTTGATGTAAAGATGTGGTCGTCGTCGTCAACAATCACGGCTTCAATATTCTTCATTTGGTTAATCAGGTCAAGCCCGGCGCTTACACCCATAATCGTAACCGGGGTTGCCATAGCATCAGCTATTTCGGCGTTTGTCGTAATTATGGTTACGCTTTTTATTCCTGAAACGGGCAAGCCTGTACGCGGATTGATAGTGTGCGAATATTTCTTTCCATCGATAATCACATATTTTTCATAGTTACCTGACGTTGCAACGGCCATGTTGCTGATAGTCATATAGGAGAACGCCTCATTTGTTGCATCGGGATTGGCAATGGCAATAGTCCATTGCTTCCCGTTAGGCTGCAAGCCCCAGGTAGTAAGGTCACCCGACGCGTTCACAACGCCGCTTTCCACGCCTTGTTCCTTTAACACTTTCCGGGCTTGTTCGGCTGCATATCCTTTTCCTATACCGCCGAAGCCTATGCGCATGCCTTTCTCTTTCAAAAAAACCGTGTAATTTTCCCTGTCGAGCAGGATGTTTTTGTAATTAATTAACCGCACCATTTTTTTTGCCGTTTCCCTGTCGGGCAATTCGGTCATTTGCTGATCAAAGTTCCAAAGCCGTTTATCGATAGAGCCATAAGTGATATCAAATGCACCCTGTGTAAGTTCAGATATTTTTAAGGAGCGACTGATAAGGTCAAAAGTTTCGGCACATACTTTTACCGGTGCTATCCCGGCATTTTTATTGATAAGGTTGGTTTCGCTATTGTCGCTAAAGGTGGTAAGCAGCTTTTCAATTCTTTGTATCTCCTGTATGCCCGCGTCAATTTTCTCGTTGCCCCATTGCTCATTAGCAGTAACCACACTTAGTTCAAAGTGGTTTCCCATTAATTTGCAACTTCTTTTTAACACAAATCTCTCAATCATTAAATATTAAATTATGTGTTTAAACACGATTTGAAACGCTTGCATAACAACAATATTACATTTGAATACTGGAGTTAAGATGAAATTATGCCCGTTAAGCGTCAATTAACAATTTTTAACATTAACACAATGTAAGCTCAAAATAACCTGGCACAAAACACCCCTTAAATGGTCATAAGACCGCCCTTTAAGTTGCCAGTGGCGAACGTATATTTGTTTAACTAAAAAAACCATAAAAATGAAAGCTATAAACATCACCCTGCTATTCGACGGTAAAACGGAAGCAGCATTCAACTTTTATAAAACTGTATTTGATACGGAGTACAGCAATATACAGCGTATGAAAGATATGCCCGATGCACCGCCGATGTCGGCAGAAGAGGCCGAAAAAATACTGCATGCCGCCTTACCTATTGGCAGCGCGGTATTGATGGGCATGGATATGCCAGAAGGTCGCGGCGAGGTTATGGCAGGCAACAGTTTTATGATAACCATAGATACCAGCAGCGAAGAGGAAACGATAAAGCTGTTTGACAGGCTTGCGGTAGGCGGCTCGGTGATGATGCCCGTAGACCACCAGTTTTGGGGTTCGTTTTTTGGTATGTTAACAGATCAGTTCGGTATTCAATGGATGCTGAGTTACGTAAAGGGGTAAATTCATTTTCAACCACAAGGGGCACAAAGGTTTCACAAAGGACGCTAAGCAGCGCTAACTTGTGAACTTTGTGCCTTTTCTTTGGGGCTTCGTGGTTTAAAATCCCATAAAATCATTATAAAACATATATTTATCGGGATTATTTGAACAACTCCAGAGATGAAAAACGCTATAAGGAAATTGCTTAATTCGTTTGGTTATGAAGTGAGGCGAACCGTGCCATTTGCCGCCGGGACGCAGCAGCGGCCCATTGGCGACATGCAGAAAATGGTTGAAGATTTGAAAGCAAGGGGGCTGAATTGCAAATCTATTCTTGATGTAGGTGCCAACCGCGGCGATTGGAGCCGTATGGCGAAAGTTATATATCCCTCCGCCGCGTTTTGCCTGATTGAGCCACAAACTGAAATGGAAGAAGATTTAAAGTCTTTTTGCAGCAGTTCGGATGGTTCCATCTACATTATTGCCGGCGCGGGGCCGAAATCCGAAAAAAAATATCTTACCGTTTGGGATGACCTTGCGGGTTCTTCCTTTTTACCAAAAGAAGACGAGACCCTTAAAAACAGCGGTAAGCAACGCATCATTGATATGGTTTCGATCGATGAACTGATCGAATCAGGGAAATTTAAGGTACCTGAACTCGTTAAAGTGGATATACAGGGCTTTGAAATTGAAGCTTTAAAAGGCGCTGAAAAACTTTTTGGGGAAACCGAGGCATTTATACTCGAAGTGTCTTTATTCTCATTCAGCGACGTACCTGGCATGCCTATATTTTCAGACATCGTAAATTTTATGCTGGAACGGGATTATGTAGCTTATGACTTCCCCGGATTTTCAAGAAGGCCACTCGATGGCGCGTTGGGCCAGTGCGATATTTGTTTTGTTAAAAGAAACGGCTTTTTAAGGTCGTCAAACGATTGGAGTTAACCGTCTAAAAATTATATTTCGAATGCGGATGAACCGACAAAATTCTTTCGCTTCGTAGTATCGGTTTGGGATAAAAGAACGGCCTGATCAATTTTAGAAATCCATACAAACCCGATACCATCGTCAGCAAAAAGCCTGCCGACAGGCAAACAGGGGTTAACCATGAAAATTCAAATGGCATTTCTCCGGAAATACCGGTCAAAATGCAGCCTGTAGTAAAACAACAAACGGCTGAGAAAATTTTTAGGGATCTGGTCATACCTTTTAAACGGATCGGTTTGGCCAAAAGTTATCGTTTCCAAATAAAAAATCAATAATTATATTTCCCTATTTAAGCGTAGCTGTAATATCAAAGTGACCGACCGTTTTTTTGCCGCCGGGTGTCATATTGAAGGCAGAATAATAGATGTATTTATTGTCCTTGTCAATCCCGGGCATTACATTGCCAATTATCTTTCTTATATTTTCATTTTCCTTTTTTAAGGCTAGTGTATCCGCTAATTTGATTGACGAAAGATAATACACAGCCGGATAGCTACCTTCTTGATTAGTTTCCATATAAACCCTGATAATACGCGGTTTTGTAGGTATACCTGTTAAGGTAAATGGAAATTTATACCGGTCGTTGGCTTCAGTCATCGTCTTCGCGTAAAATTCACTGATCTTTTGTTCATCCGGGTATTCCCATATATCACATGGCCGCAGGCAATTGCTTGCTAACGACATATTGTTCACTGCATCTATGAGGTAGTTTTTAGCATATTCTTGTTTAGCCAAATCAAAAAGCTGGGGAGCAGTTTTACCGTTTATGGTATATGGTGCCAAATCGAGCTCACTAATTTTCCAGCCATAATCATATTTAGCATAAGCAAGGGTGATAAGGTATTTATTATTGCCTGTCTTCGGTGTGAAAAAGCTTATATACATTTCCCTTGCTATACCATGATAATAAAGATCGTAATTGATTTTGGATGTCCCTGCCGCTTTTATGGTGTCATTATCCATGAATTTGTTAATCGCATAATATTCATCGAGCATTTCATACTTATCATCAGATAACCTGTTGCTGATCAGTTCAACCAACCTGGGCATATAAGTGTCTTCTATCAACTCCTTCGACATATAGCTATGCATTCCCTTTTCATCGTTGGCTTTTAAAAGCTTAAAAACATTGTCGTTCAGCTCGTGAAAATCATCCCTTTTCCCCGTTCTGATGTTTCCATTTTTCCACCATCCGGATTTGTCTGTGCAGCTTTGCGTCATGATCATCAAAAGCAATAGCCCTAAAAAATTGAGTAAATAAGGTTTCATATATGGTTACTAATGTAAAAAATATGTGATAAAACTCATGGGCCTTTAATCAAAAAAAAATAATAATTTGTATTTAAAAAGGTATAAAACCGGGCTTTTACACTCTTTTAATAAACCACTCAGTTTTCAAAAAATAAAAAAAAAATAGATCCGCGTTCCAGATTTCTCGTATATATGCACCATGAGCAAGCCGTTACTTAGGTGCGATAAGTGTTCTGCACTTTATCATTACGAGATAAAAAAAGACTGGTTAAAGCAAGCGCTTCCTTTTTTTCCAATCAAAGTTTACTTCTGCGCGAAGTGCGCAAAGAAGCGTTATTTATGGCTTACAAAAACCCAGTCGGCTAAATATGAGCGCGTGTAATCGGGCGTATCAGCAGCCATTAGCATAGGCCATTTTCATATACCGTTTAACCTCGTCATTTATATCTTCAACAAAATATAGCCGAAGGTGATGATTGTAATCGGTGCTGCCTGGCACGGGTTTTATTTTATTAAAGCACAAATTGTCGGTGCAAGGCTCTTTGAATGGCAATACAACATCTATAAAGTTTTTGCCTAATTGAATAACATAAGCAAACCTTGTACGTGAAGCAAATGCTATCATTGATTTTGCAGGATGTACCGTTACGTTGCCTATCTGGCTGAATTCGGCTACCAAATGATAAAATAGCCCAATGATATGCTCACTTTTTCCATTCAGAAAATCTGACAACTCGTTGTCCCTGCACGAATGCAACTGGTTGGTGTTTGCAAAAATCTGGCCGCATAGAGGACATGTCCACATAACTGATCCGATTTGACCTAGAAACTTATTTTTTTATCCCTTGAACATTTAAAAATATAATGCTGTTATGCGGAATACCCAACGTTTTCCCCGGTTTAACGTCCAGGTATAAACTGAGGTAGCCATCTGTTATCCCCTTCAGGGTATTATTGGTTGATTCTTTAAATTCAGGATATACAAAGTCTAAGGATTTTCTGAAAGTCAGTTTGCCTTTTTCATCCACCCATGCCGTAAACGAATAGTAGAAATCTTCATACGCTTTATGAATAACAACATGATAAGTAGGCGATAAATAGGCATCGTAAGATTTACCGCCATCTACGTCATCGTCCACAGCTTCTTTTTTTACTGTAACCAGTTTACTTTTCGACCTCAATATAACCGGCTCGGTGCCTGCAAATGCACTGTCGGGAGTTTTATTGGCCAGTAACGTTTTCGCTTTTATGTACAAAGTATCCTTCCGGGTTGGTTCCCATAGTTTGGTAGTATCACTGTGCAGCACATTCTTGATATAATCATTCGAATAAAAGCTCATAAAAACATGCACTTTTTCGTCCTGGATAATATTATCATGCACATGCAGCACCATAAATTTTATGCTGTCTTTTCTCAGGTAAATTAGTTTGAGCCATGCCCAGGCCACGTTAAACACCGAATCGTGATCAAACACAACCGGAGCGTTCAAAAATTTATTCTTTTTGGGGCTAAAAATGTTTACAGAATCAACTGACGGAAAAGAGATGCGCCATTCGGGTATCAACTGGTAGCCAACCGGGCTAAATGAAAGGCCGTTATCAAACTTGCGGCTTATCTCGGTATATTTTATCCCCCGGATGGTTTTTATGAGGTTTTTAGTCCGTTTGCCTTCAGCTTCTTTTCGTGCTTTTTCTGCCTCTATTATTCTTAACCCGCGATTGCAACGTCCCGCGAAAAATAGCATGAAAATAAGGAGGGAAAAAATTATTCTTTGTGTAGCATTGCGGAGCGATGTATTCATACTTAATTAACAACCCGTTATAAAAACGCTAAAATAACAAAACAGGTTGATTAAGGCACATGATGTTTGGGTAACTTGTTTGCTGTAACGAATAGGTTGAATTATAACGCCGCCGGCTTCTTCTTTTTTGCTAAAATGTAGTAAATGACAAGCCCCAGCGCATACGCAGCCACAATTATCAAAGATGCATACGGATTGTTTTTAAAAGAGATAAAAATATTGATGGTTACAAATAAGTAAGAAATAATGAATATGACGGGGACAAACGGGAACCATTTTATGGAGTAGATACCGCTATCATCAAGCTGCCTGGTTTTTTTCCTTAACACAAAAATGGTTACAGCCGCAAACGACAGACCTATCATGTTAAAAAACATCAGATAGCTAAGCAACTCGCCAAACTTTGCAACAACAAGCAATATGGCAATAACCAAGGCCACAAAAAAACTCATCCCAAACTCCTGCACTTCTGTTTTAGGATTTACCTTTTTAAATATCGGTGGTAAAATGCCGTCTTCGGCCATGGCATAATATACCCTGGGATTAACCATTACACCAACATTTATGTAACTCATTACTGAACAAAACATCAGCACCGACGTAATTTTATAGCCTACCGGTCCAAATATTACACCCACCATTTTTGCGGCCAAGGCCGGGGTTTTTTGTAGCCCGGCCATCCCCAGCACATGAAAATAAGCAAAATTGACAGCCAGATACAGGCCAATTACAATTAATATCCCTGTAATAACGGCCTTGGGGACGGTTGTTTTTGCGTTGATGGCATCACCGCCAAAATTGATGGTTTGATAGTAACCATTATAGGTAAAAAACACGGGTACAAGGCTTAGCCCAAACGCGGCTACGATGTTACCGGTATATGGAACGGCGGCAGTTATTACCGGTGCCGGGTTATTTTTAAACACAGCAGCGCAGATAAGGACTATCATCGCCATTTTGAACATGATCAACAGGTTCTGTGCACGCGCGCTCGTTTTTATACCTAAAAAATTTATAGCGTATATGATCACTACCGAGGTGATAGTGATGATCTTAGTGCCCAGATCATTTTGCAAAC